>JAFPCM010000052.1 GCA_017390185.1 Muribaculaceae bacterium | reverse complement strand
TTGCATACTGCCTCGACATCACGCAAATCGACCCTATTAAATATGACTTGCTTTTTGAGCGTTTCTTGAATCCCGACCGTATTTCATTGCCTGATATCGATATCGACTTTGACGATGACGGTCGTGCCGATGTATTGAAATATGTAACCGACAAATATGGAGCCGACAAGGTTGCCCGCATCATCACCTACGGCACTATGGCGGCAAAATCGGCTATCAAAGACGTGGCGCGAGTACAACGATTGCCATTGCCTGAAAGCGACCGCTTGACAAAACTCATTCCGGCACGCATGCCCGAGGTTAACGGCAAAGCCTTGAAACCGACACTCAAAAACTGTTATGAATATGTGCCCGAGTTCCGCCCAGAGCTTGACAGCAACAATCCACAAATCGTCAACACGCTCCGTTATGCCAAGGAACTTGAAGGCAATGTGCGCAACACCGGCGTTCACGCGTGTGGCGTAATCATTGGCCGCGACCCCATCACCGATTGGGTTCCCGTGAGCACCGCAACCGACAAAGACGGCTCAAAACTGCTCGTTACACAATATGAAGGCTCGGTAATCGAAGACACCGGTCTTATCAAGATGGACTTCTTGGGATTGAAAACACTCTCTATCATCAAGGAGGCTGTTGCCAACATCAAACTCACCCACGGCATCGACATCGACATCGACACCATACCCATTGACGACCCCAAGACATATGAATTGTATAGCGAGGGGCACACCACCGGTACATTCCAATTTGAATCGGCCGGTATGCAAAAATACTTGCGCGAATTGCAACCATCGACTTTTGAAGACTTGATTGCGATGAACGCACTCTACCGCCCAGGGCCGATGGATTATATCCCCGACTTTATTGCGCGTAAACACGGACTGAAGCCCATTGAGTATGACATTCCCATCATGGAAAAATACCTCAAAGACACCTATGGCATCACCGTGTATCAAGAACAAGTGATGCTATTATCGCGCTTGCTGGCCAACTTCACCCGCGGTCAGAGCGACACATTGCGCAAAGCGATGGGTAAAAAGATGATTGATAAGATGAACGAGCTCAAAGCTTTGTTCATCGAAGGAGGTACCAGCAACGGACATGATGCCAAAGTGCTTGAAAAAATCTGGGCCGACTGGGAAAAATTTGCTTCTTACGCATTTAACAAGAGTCACGCGACATGCTACAGCTGGGTGGCATTCCAAACAGCATATCTCAAAGCCAACTACCCTGCCGAGTACATGGCAGCCGTGTTGAGCCGAAACCTTGCCGATATCACCAAACTCACCGGCTTCATGGACGAATGTAAGTCGATGAAGATTAAAGTTAAAGGTCCCGACGTAAACGAAAGTTTCGCCAAGTTCGGGGTAAATGCCAAGGGCGATATCCGCTTTGGCTTGGCAGGCGTGAAAGGCGTTGGAGCCAATGTTGTAAACGACATTATTGAAGCTCGCCAAAAAGGCGGCCCGTTTGAGTCAATTTATGACTTTGTTGAGCGCGTGAACTTGTCGTCACTCAACCGCCGCACTCTCGAAGCATTGGCGTTGTCAGGAGCATTTGACTGTTTCAGCGAAATCAAACGCGAAGACTTCTTTGAACGTAACTCTAAAGACGAGCAGATGTCGGAAGTGTTGATGCGCTACGGACAGTTGTTCCAAAACGACAAGCAGCAAAGCAGCAATTCGCTTTTTGGCGACGACGAGCCAGCAATGGCAGCAGCAGCCCGTCCACAAATCAAGCATGCTGTGCCCTGGTTTGACAGCGAACGATTGAACAAAGAGAAAGAACTTGTGGGCATGTACCTCTCGGGCCACCCACTTGACCAATACTTCTTGGAAGTAACATATGGATGCAACGGAAACGTCAAAGCCCTCAACGAAGGTTCATTTGCCGAAGGTCACGAAATCACTATAGGCGGCATGGTAACATCATTTGAGTCGCGTCCCACCAAATCGGGCGGTCAAATGGGCTTCATGAAATTTGAGGACTACACCGGCTCAACCGAAATCCGTTTGTTTGGCAAAGACTACATTCAATTCCACAACTACGGCATTCCCGGCACTCCCCTTCTTATCAGCGGTCATTTTCAACGCCGTTTCAAGACCGAGGAAGTGAAATTTGTAGTCACAAAAATGCAACTGCTTGAAGAGGTCAAAGGCAAGTTAGTTCACTCAATATCATTTAAGTTGCAAAAAGACAACATCAACGAGAATCTGCACAACCTGCTGAAGCAGCAAATCAAGGAATCGACCGAAAATCGTTGCAGCATGGAATTCCGCATTTATGATCCTGATTCCAAGCGCACTGTAAAAATGGTCTCAGATGCCAAAATTCCGCTTGACAAGACATTCCTCGAGATACTCACCGATATGAACATCGACTATAAAGTAAATGATTAACAATTTACTCTTTGAGAATTGTCAAATGATTACTAAATTTGCAATAGGAAAATAATAATTAATATAACTCTAAAAAACTAAACCAAAATGGCATTTACATTTACTGACGAGAATGTATCGGAAATCATTGCATCGGGCAAGCCCGTAGTTATCGATTTTTGGGCAACATGGTGTGGCCCTTGTGTTCGCATGTCTCCTATGATTGACGAATTGGCAGAAAAATATGGCGAACAAGTAGTTATCGGCAAATATAACATTGAAGAAGAAGGCGATTTGTGTTCAGAACACCGCATCATGTCGGTTCCCACTATCCTTTTCTTCAAGAACGGCGAAAAAACAGCTATCCGCCTTGCCGGCTCTCAAACAAAAGAAACTCTCGAAGAAAAAATCAACGAGCTTCTCGCCCTCTAATTGACACGACAGCGACAAGAAACACAAACGGCACCTTCGTCAATGAAGATGCCGTTTTTTATTATGGATCGATAATTCGTTTACAAATTTTTGAGCACGTGACCCATGCGGTCTTTTTTTGTTTCCATATAGAAACGGTTATACTCATTGGGTTCAACCTCGATCGACACGTTGTCAACCACTTCAAGGCCGAAACCTTCAAGGCCAATGCGCTTAACCGGATTGTTTGACATTAGACGCATTTTGCACACACCGAGCGAACGAAGGATTTGTGCACCAACGCCATAGTTACGTTCATCGGCTTTGTGTCCGAGGTGAAGGTTCGCGTCCACCGTATCCATGCCGTTTTCTTGGAGTTTGTAGGCCGCAATCTTATCCATCAAGCCGATGCCACGACCTTCCTGATTGAGATAAACAACGACTCCGCGACCTTCCTCTTCAATCATGCGCATCGCTTTGTGCAATTGCTCGCCACAATCACAACGTTTCGAGCCGAAAATATCGCCAGTAGCACATGACGAATGCACACGCACAAGCACAGGATCTTCGGGAGTAAATTCGCCTTTGATAAGAGCGATATGTTCGAGGCCGTTGCTTTTCTGACGGAAGGGTATCAATCGGAAGTGACCATATTCGGTTGGCATATCAACTTCTTCACCTTTCTCTACAAGCGATTCCTGTTTGACACGATAGGCAATAAGATCGGTTATTGAGACAAGTTTCATGCCCCAACGATCGGCCATTTCACGCAATTCGGGCAAACGGGCCATTGTGCCGTCATCACTCATGATTTCCATGAGAGCAGCTGCGGGATAAAGTCCTGCCAAACGAGCGAGATCAACACCCGCTTCGGTGTGGCCGGGACGGCGAAGCACACCTTCGTCTTGGGCATAAAGTGGGTTGATATGACCAGGACGGCCAAATGTTTCGGGAGTTGATGCGGGATCAGCCAAAGCGCGAATAGTGGCGGCACGGTCTTCGATTGACACACCTGTTGAGCAGCCTTCAAGCTTATCGACAGTAACAGTGAATGGAGTTCCCAATACCGATGTATTGTCATCGACCTGACGGTTGAGCTGCAACTCGCGACAACGGCTCATAGTGATGGGCACACACAACACACCGCGAGCATTTTTGAGCATAAAGTTCACTTGCTCGGGGGTGATTTTCTCTGCAGCAACAATGAGATCACCTTCGTTTTCACGATCCTCATCGTCAACCACGATAACAAATTTACCTTCCTTGAAATCAACCAAGGCTTCTTCTATAGAGTCAAGTTTGATGGGTTGCATATATTATTTATCTAATTGTTTTTTTAATTGAGTTTGTATTTCGCGTGTAACATTGGCGACAGCTGCCACTTCTTTAAGCAATTTTTTGTGACAATGCAAGCCTATTAAATACACCGGCAAGCCAACGGGGAAAACTATCATTGAGGCATAAGACATCCACTTGCCATAAGAGGGTTGATGAAACCACATTCGGCGAATAACTGGATAGTCCATGAGCTTATTAATCACAATTTTGTCGCGAGAGTTTGACATATACTCGACAGTGCCCTCCAACCGGTCAACAAATCCGCTGATTTCGTCGCGATCAATGCCTTGCATCCAATACTTCACATAACTCATTGTGCGGGCATAGCGCGCAGTAAATCGGCTGCAAGCATCGGCAAGCGACTGAAGCATGACAAGAGCATCGGCCACCACCACTTCGTCCATAATCACTTCTTTCAACTGCACGTTGCGAATTTCGTTGTAACCAAAGATGCGTCGGAAGAAATTGGCATAAGCGTCACGGTTAAACACCGCCGAGTCGTTTACGGACTTATAGGTAAAGAAAATGCCTAGCGGCAACAGCACTGCCGAACTAAGCCACATGCCTTCCCACACTTCGAGACGGCCTTCACGAGCCATTTTATAGCCTGAGTTGTCGATGATGTAATAGAAAATAAAGAGGAACACCGATATCACAAGCGGCATACCCAATCCGCCTTTGCGAATAATTGCTCCAAGCGGTGCACCGATAAAGAAGAAAATAATGCAAGCAAACGAGAGTGTGAATTTCTTGTGCAACTCTATGCCGTGACGACGAATGGTCTTGCGGTCATCACGCATCTGATAACTGCGAAATTCATAATCTTGACGATTGCGCTTGGCTTTAGTGATAGCCTGTGCAATCAACCCTTTCTGAGAAGCTGCATTTTTACCACGATACAAAGAGTCGATGTCGAGAGGTTTCTCAAGCGTGATGGGCTTTTGTGGCACTTCTATCACCCCTCCGCCTGCATATTGTCGTTCATAATAAGGAATTCCCAGATATGGTATCTGCTTGATTGCTTCGCCATAAGTTGTGCCGATAGAATCGATGCGATGGTTTACCGAGTCGATTGTCGCTTGCAATTCCTCAATATTTTTACCAACATATTGATTGCGCATGCCATCCTCGTCCATACGATTGAAGTTTGCGTCAAACGATATGAGAATTTCCTTACTGTCAAACATCTCTCGACGATAAGGCACATTACCTTTCACAGTTCCACCTTGCTCCTTGAGATTTTCAAACTGCTCGCCGTCATAAAGGCGCAAAAACAAGTGTGTTTTATCGCTTGTCATCGACATTTTGCCCGAGTCGGCAAGAATGATGCGTGCGTTGTCAAATCCGGCCGACATGTCATAAATCATAACATTGTTGAGCATACCTGTGTTGCGGTCTTTGCTCTGAACAAAAAGATTATATCCAGGAATCTGGTCATAAAACACGCCTTCGGGAATTTCAAGTTCGGGTGATTTTTGACGCATTGAGTATAGCAGAGTCCACATTTTGGTCTGCGCTATGGGCAAGACATTGTTCTGGAAGAAAAACGCACCGATAGCAACAAAGGTCATCAACACCATAAGCGGTCGCATGGCTTTGAGCAACGACACTCCCGACGCCTTCATGGCTGTGAGTTCAAAACGCTCACCCAGGTTTCCAAATGTCATGAGCGAAGCAAGCAATACGGCCAGAGGCAATGCCATGGGCACCATTGTCAGCGCCGCATAGAAAAACAATTCGGCAATAACACTCACCTCAAGGCCTTTGCCCACAAGGTCGTCGATATATCGCCACAAGAACTGCATCAAGACGATAAACAGACATATAAAAAATGTCATAAGAAACAGAGGCAAAAAGCTCTGCAACATGAATGTATATAGTCGTTTTATCTTTAGCATTTCTATCCTAATTTATTTTTAAACTACAAAGATACAAAAAAAATGACAGTTAAAAACAGAGAGCCGAGATTTAATACACTAACGGCATCTCAATGATAACCTTATGTCATCAGGTACACGCCATGACTATTATCATAAAGAGAGCACTTTACATAAACAATAGCCACCCCACATTTAAGTGAGACGGCTATTGATTTTGAAACTCTTTGCTGAGCTTTATTTTTTAAAATAGCGCTTATAGAGGCCTTGGAATCCTTGGCCATGGCGGGCTTCATCTTTAGCCATTTCATGTACCGTATCGTGGATTGCGTCAAGATTAAGTTGTTTTGCACGAGCGGCAATACGCATTTTATCGGCATTAGCGCCAGCTTCAGCTGCCATGCGTTTTTCGAGATTGGTCTTGGTATCCCAAACACATTCACCAAGCAATTCTGCAAACTTGGCTGCATGTTCAGCTTCTTCCCATGCATAGCGTTTGAATGCTTCAGCTATTTCGGGATAACCTTCACGATCGGCTTGTCGAGACATAGCTAAATACATACCCACTTCTGAGCATTCTCCATTAAAATGTGTTGTAAGATCTGCAATCATCTCTTCATCGCACCCTTTAGCAATGCCGACAACATGTTCGGTTACAAATTCAAGCTCTTCAGTTTCTTCAAGTTCTTTGAACTTTTCTTTGCCGACTTTACATAGTGGGCATTTTTCGGGAGCTTCTTCACCTTCATGAACATAGCCGCACACTGTGCATATAAATTTCTTTTTCATATCTATTGTTTTTATATAGTGTTAAATTTATCAATAACTCGATGATATATCCATAAATTTTACATCAAACTTCACTTTCAATTTTGGCTTAAAACATGCCAATTCACATAATTCAGCTTACAAGTGATAACTTGTTTTTAATTTCACAGTAATCCAAGTGTTACATCTCCATGCAACCGTCCTTATTAATAACAACACAAATTGTTATGGAATTAAGTTGTGGGCGCGGAACACTTTCTGTATTTTTTCTAACGCTGTGGTTACTTGCTCACGGGTGTGAGTGGCCATCAGGCTGAAACGGATTAGAGTGTCGGTGGGCGCCACTGCCGGCGAAACTACAGGATTGACAAATATCCCTTCTTCAAATAGTTCGGCTGTAATGGCAAATGTGAGGTTGTTATCACGAATATACAAGGGGATGATGGGTGTTGATGTGTGACCTATCTCACAACCCATGTTGCGGAAACCTTCAAGAGCATAGTTAGTCATTTCCCACAAGTGGTCTTGACGCCACGATTCTTCTTCCATGAGGTCCATCGCTTTAAGTGCTGCAGCAGTAGCAGCAGGTGTGATGCTCGCGGTGAAGATGTAAGAGCGTGAGTGATGGCGCAAGAAATTAGTAATTTCTTTATCGGTTGCAATGAAACCGCCTAACGAAGCAAATGATTTACTGAATGTGCCCATAATGAGGTCAACATCTTTTGTAACGCCAAAGTGGTCGCATGTACCACGACCGCCACGTCCAAACACACCGATACCATGTGCTTCATCTACCATTACTGTTGCATCATATTTCTTGGCGAGCTCTACTATTTTGGGCAAATTAGCCACATCTCCTTCCATTGAAAACACGCCATCAGTAACAATGAGCTTCACTTTATCTGGGGCACATTTTTGAAGTTGCTTTTCAAGCGACTCCATATCATTGTGTTTATATTTCAATCGCTGAGAAAATGCCAAACGATGACCTTCGATAATTGACGCATGGTCTTGTTCATCCCACAAGATATAGTCTTCACGACCAGTAAGAGTTGACACAACACCAAGGTTTACGCCAAAACCAGTTGAATAAATCATCACATCTTCTTTGCCGATATACTCAGCTATACGCGCTTCAAGTTGTTTATGAAGGTCAAGTGTTCCATTAAGGAATGGCGAACCGGCACATCCTGTACCATACTTGCGAGTGGCTTCGATTGCGGCTTCCTTGATGCGAGGGTCGTTTACAAGACCCGAATAACAATTTGAGCCAAACATCAACACTTTTTTGCCGTTAATGATAACTTCAGAATCTTGCTCACTTGATATTGCGCGGAAATAGGGATAGATGCCCATAGCCTTGGCTTCTTGCGGCGCTGTGTACTTAGCAAGTTTTGACTGCAATAGTTTCATTTTATTCTATTAATATGCTTTTCTGTTTTTGTAACAATAACTATTTAAATAAGATTGCAAATATAACGATTTTATTACACATAAGGCCCGTATACGCAACAAAATTGCACATTTACACCATTTTTATGCAAATTTGGGCTCATATAGACAACCCTCTTTGTCATGGCTACCACATCCATTCACCATCTGATATTACACAATAAGGGCCGTGTTGTGGAGAACACAGCCCTTGAACTTGATTATATGGAGATATGATTAATCTTCGTTTACGCCAGCGAGTTCAGCGTCAACCATGATGCGACCGCAGTATTCACATACCACGATTTTCTTGCGCATTCTGATTTCCATTTGTTTTTGAGCGGGAATGCGGTTAAAGCAACCACCACATGCATTACGTTGCACATAAACTACACCGAGTCCGTTGCGTGCATTTTTGCGAATGCGTTTGAATGCTGCGAGTGTGCGAGCATCAATGCTGGGTTCCAACGATTTTGCTTTTTCACGCAAGCGTTCTTCATCTTGACGAGTTTCAGAAACGATTTCTTCAAGCTCTGCTCTTTTTTCTTCAAGAATGTGCATGCGATCGGTGAGACGTTCTTTTGTTTCTTCAATAGCTGCATGCTTGTTGTCAATAGCACGAGTGTTCTCGTTGATATGTTTGAGGCAGAGTTCGATTTCAAGTGATTGGAATTCGATTTCTTTTGAGAGGAGGTCATACTCGCGATTGTTATGAACTTCATCGAGCTGAGTTTTGTATCGTTCCACTTTGGCCTTGCACTCGTTGATTTTTTCATTTTCAACAACTGAAGCGCGACGCAGTTCTTCTACATCATCCTCATATTTTGCGATACGGGTTTTGAGACCTTCAATGCTGTCTTCCAAGTCTTTGACTTCGAGAGGCAACTCACCGCGAATGGTTTTGATGCGGTCAATTTCTGACAATGTGGTCTGTAATTGATAGAGAGCATTAAGGCGTTCTTCTACCGTAAGTGATTGTTCGTTTTTAGTCTTAGATGTAGCCATTGCTTACAAATAATTTATCGGATTTTGTTCTGTTTCTGAATAATAGACTGCAAAGTTAGCAAAATTTTCTGTAATAATGCGATAAAAAATATCTTTTGTGCATTGTTCGCTCTCATAATGCCCTATATCTATGAGCAAAATGTTTGCAGCATTGTCTATAAAATCGTGATAACGCGAGTCAGATGTAATAAACACTTGAGCCTTTGAGGCTATTGCGTTTTTGATGAGAAAAGCCCCGGCGCCACCACACATTGCCACACGGCGGACCATCATATTGTCATCAAAAGCAGTGCAGCGCACCACGGGAGAGCCATAGGCTTGCTTTATCTTTGCTATCAGTTCTGAGACACTAACTGGCTCTGACAGATTACCCACAACGCCCGAACCGGTGGGGCTGCTATTTTGCATCGCCACAAATTCATAGGCAGGCACTTCATAGGGATGGGCCTCTAACAAAGCCGCCTCTACCCTATCTTTGAGCCACGAGGGCAACACTACCGAGATGCGTGTTTCGGGCTCGTTATGCACTTCCATGAGGTTACCGACAAAGGGGTCGGCACCTTCAAGGGCACGAAACGACCCTTGCCCTTCGACAGCAAAACGACAGCAATCATAATTGCCGAGTTTGCCAGCACCGGCTTCAAACAACGCAAGGCTCACTCGGTCGACATGGTCATTGGGCACCATTACCGACAGATGCAACAATCGGTTGGTTTGGCGTTCAAGAGTCTGCACATCGGTTAGCGACAATCTTGACGCCATTTGCCAAGACACGCCGCCCAAAGCATTGTCCATGGCTGTGTGTGACGAGTATATGGCCACATTGGCAGCAATGGCTTTTATCACCACTTGCTCCACAAGAGTAGCGCCAGTGATGCGTTTTAGGCCTTTGAACAACAGCGGGTGATGGGTAACAATGAGGTTACAGCCGCGCTCAATAGCCTCGTCGACTACCGAGGGACTCACATCAACACAAAGCAACACCCCGCTACAGGGTGTTGACTTTGAGCCCACTTGCAACCCACAGTTATCATAATCCTCCTGTAAAGGCAGTGGAGCATACTGTTCGATTACCGATATAATGTCGCCTATGAGCATGCGTGATTATTACTCTTTTGTAACTGGCACGAGCGCGAGAGCAAGTTCATCGAGCTGTGCTTGGTCAATTGTTGAAGGTGCGTCAATCATCACATCACGACCCGAGTTGTTTTTGGGGAATGCGATAACATCGCGAATTGAGTCAAGACCGGCAAGAATTGACACAAAACGGTCGAAACCAAACGCCAAACCGCCGTGAGGAGGCGCGCCATATTTGAAGGCATCCATCAAGAAGCCAAACTTGTATTGAGCATCAGCTTCGCTCAAGCCCAACAAGCGGAACATCTTGTCTTGGAGTGCCGCATCGTGAATACGGATACTACCGCCGCCCAATTCGTTACCGTTGACAATCATGTCATAAGCTGTTGCACGAACTTCGCCTGTTGCAGTGTCAAGTTTGTCAAAGTCTTCGGGGTTGGGCGATGTGAATGGGTGGTGCATTGCATAGAAGCGTTGTGTTTCTTCGTCCCACTCAAACAAGGGGAAGTCAACAACCCACAAGCAAGAGAACTTCTGGGGATCACGCAAGCCCAAACGGCTACCCATTTCAAGGCGCAATTCACACAACTGCTTGCGAGTCTTCATTGTTTCACCACAAAGAATGAGAATCAAGTCGCCTGCTTCGGCCTGACAACGGTCGGCCCAGACGCGCAATTCTTCTTCGCTGTAGAATTTTGATACCGACGATTTGATAGAGCCGTCTTGCTCGAGTTTAACCCACATCAAGCCTTTGGCACCAATTTGAGGACGCTTAACAAAGTCGGTCAATTGGTCGAGTTGTTTGCGAGTGTAATCGGCACAGCCTTTAGCACAGATAGCACCTACATACTCAGCATCATCAAGCACAGCAAAGCCTTTGCCTACAGTCAAATCTTTGATTTCGACAAACTTCATTTCGAAGCGGGTATCGGGTTTGTCACAGCCATAATATTTCATAGCGTCGGCCCAAGTCATGCGGGGGAACGCTTCGGTGAAATCGATATCTTTCACATAACGGAAAATGTGTTTAACGAGGCCTTCAAACATTTGCAACACATCTTCTTGCTCAACAAACGACATTTCGCAGTCGATCTGTGTAAACTCGGGTTGACGGTCGGCACGCAAGTCCTCGTCGCGGAAACATTTCACGATTTGGAAATAGCGGTCAAAACCGCTGACCATCAACAATTGTTTGAATGTTTGAGGCGACTGGGGCAATGCATAGAACTCACCGGGATTCATGCGTGAGGGCACAACAAAGTCGCGTGCGCCTTCGGGAGTAGACTTGATGAGCACGGGAGTTTCAACCTCGATAAAGCCTTTTTCGTCGAGATAACGGCGAATTTCAAACGCCATTTTGTGACGCAATTCAAGATTGCGGCGAATAGCGGGACGGCGAAGGTCGAGATAGCGATATTTCATGCGAATGTCGTCGCCGCCGTCGGTGTCGTCCTCGATTGTGAAGGGGGGAACATCTGAACGGTTGAGAATAACCAGTTTGCGAGCGATGATTTCGATTTCGCCTGTGGGAATGTTCATGTTTTTGCTTGAACGCTCAGCAACATCACCTGTAACCTGAATCACAAACTCACGACCGAGTTTATTGGCCATCTCACAAAGAGCAGCATCGGTCTCGTTGTTAAACACTACCTGAGTCACACCATAACGGTCGCGCATGTCAACAAAGGTCATGCCACCCATTTTGCGTGCTCTTTGCACCCATCCGGCAAGCGTTACGCTTGTTCCGGCATCACTAAGGCGGAGTTCTCCGCATGTCTTATCTCTAAACATATATGTATTGATTTATTATTTTGCGTTGGAAAACGAAATTTTGTGTAAAGATACTGCAATTACATTTAATACGGAAATCTCATCGCAAAATTTTGAGTTTCTGCAACATTCTGCGCCAAAACGGCTCATTTTTCACTGGCACATGCACCTTCACCTCGGGCTCACGCTTTGACAAGAACACAATTGACGTGCCGAGCACTATGGCCACCTCGTTGTCAAGGCTCTCAATGCCATGAATAAAGCGAAGGTTCAATCGCTTGAATGGCGAGCGGTCGTCAATGCTGCCTATCTCGAGTTTTTGCTCAACGATTTTGAGACCATGCACCTCATCAATGCCACTAAAAAGGGCTGTCATATTCAAGCAATCGATTGATTCCACTCGTTTGGGATAACGGCTATAAAGCTCTTTGACAATTTCTTTTGTAATCATAATCAGCAGTTTATAAAAAATTAAGGTTAAGACCTAACGGAATAGCCATTAAATCTGTTGGAACTTGGCTGAGGTTCCCTCAGGGAACACCTCGATGGGCCATTTTACTGACAACACCATATCCACAACAGGACCGAAATGTTGCCTTTCTGCTATTCAAACAACAGAGATTTGAAAAAGTTCATCAAAGTTGCAATAAATTTCATTTTCATCCAAATTTCCCTTTATCAACTATCCTACTAAAAAAAATGTGGCAGCCCATATCAGGACTGCCACATTATTTATATAGATAATCTTATAATTATCCGAGGAAGCTGAGGAGCACACCAGCTGCTACAGCCGAACCGATTACACCAGCCACGTTGGGACCCATAGCGTGCATCAACAAATAGTTTGAAGGGTCATATTCAAGACCTACATTATTTGAGATACGAGCCGACATGGGCACAGCCGATACACCGGCGTTACCGATAAGCGGATTGAGCTTCTTGTCTTTGGGCAACACGAGGTTGAACAATTTCACGAACAATACGCCAGATGAAGATGCGATGATAAACGCCATGAAACCGAGGAAGAAGATACCGATTGTTTCGATGGTGAGGAACTCAGAAGCCTGAGTTGAAGCACCTACGGTCATACCAAGCAAAATTGTAACGATATCGGTCAACGCGTTGCTTGCAGTCTTAGCCAAACGAGTGGTTACACCACATTCACGCAACAAGTTACCAAAGAACAACATACCCAACAAGGGCAACGCTGTGGGCACAACAAAGCAAGTCAACAACAAGCCCACGATGGGGAAGATGATTTTTTCGTTCTGTGACACGGCACGAGCGGGTTTCATCTTGATCAAGCGTTCTTTCTTTGTAGTGAACAAGCGCATCAACGGCGGCTGAATCACAGGCACGAGAGCCATGTATGAGTATGCCGACACGGCGATTGCACCCATCAAGTTAGGAGCCAATTTTGAAGACAAGAAGATCGCTGTGGGACCGTCAGCACCACCGATGATAGCGATAGCACCTGCCTGGTCGGGAGCAAAGCCCAATGCGAGAGCAACCATGTAGGCACCAAAGATACCAAATTGCGCAGCCGCACCCACAAGCATCAACTTGGGATTAGCAATAAGAGCTGTAAAGTCGGTCATGGCACCAATACCCAAGAATACCAAGGGAGGATACCAACCGGCACTTACACCGTTGTACAAAATATTCAACACAGTACCCTCTTCATAGATACCAACTTCCATGCCCGAGGCAAAAGGAATGTTACCGATGAGAATACCGAAACCGATGGGCACGAGCAACATCGGCTCAAAGTTTTTCTTAATAGCAAGCCAGAGGAAGAACATACCAACAGCGAGCATCACAAAATGCTCCCATGTGGCATTGTAGAAACCTGTCATTTCCCAGAAGGTTCTAAGGTTGCCTGCCATGAATTCACTTAAAGACTGTTCCATAGTTTTGGTCTTTTATTATTCCAATGTGATAAGAGCAGCACCTTCGAGCACTGAATCTCCGGCATTAACATTAATTGCTGCAACTTTACCGTCGCGACCAGCATGGATGGCATTTTCCATCTTCATTGCTTCAAGCACAACAACAGTATCAGATGCTTTCACTGTGTCACCCACTTTAACTGCAATTGAAACAACCACACCAGGGAGTGGAGCTTTAACAGATGCACCACCAGCTGCGGGAGCAGGTTTAGATACAACCTTCGCGCCAGTCTCTGTGCGAGGAGCTGCCGAAGGACGTGGTGCTGATACTACTTTAACGATTTCTTTTTGTTCAAGTTCCACCTTGTAGGGAGTGCCATTCACTTCTACTTGTGCGATGCCATTGTCGATATCGCCCACGGCTACCTTATAGGTGTTACCATTGATTTTATATTTATATTCTTTCATTGTGGTAAAATTAATTAAACGGTTAGCATTAAACGATTAACGACGAGGCAACTCGCGCAATCCATAAATTTTTGAACTCCAGGGAGAATAAGCTTTCTTCACCTTGTTGATAGTGAGAATAGTATTTTCCTGGTCGTGAGCATTGAGATGTTCGTGCAATGCCATGACAATAGCTGCAATTTCCTCGCCAGAGTCATGTGCAGGAGCATCTTCGGCAGTAACAGTTTTGGGGTCGCCACCATGCGAACGAATCTTGTTGATTCTTGACACAAGACCACCCACTTTGCTGATAAAGTAGAAACAGATACTCAAAATCAACAATGCGCTAAACACGATAGACATAGCCATCAATGTAAGCACAAAACCGTTACTGTCAAGGGTGCGGAAGCTTTCAACCTTAGTGTTGGTGTCAACAATAATGTTGTTGCTGCTTGGTGTAATGTATTTTTCACCACCGTCACGCACTTCCCATGCTTCGGCATTAACACCACCTTTGCCATCTTCTTTGCGAGCAAATGTTGTGTTAGGAGCCAAGTCAACAGGGATAGTAACTTGGTCGAGAATAGTTTGTTGGTCGGCGTCAAAAATATAGATTGTTTCGCCTGGCTTGATTGTAAAACTCATGTGGAATGTACCCTTGTTTGGTTCACCGTCGGCCCAGAATAATACATGTTGCAAAGCGGGGATTTCAGTGTTAACATCACCAAGAGGCACAGGATAAAGCGTAGGATTGTTCTTGTCGTTTGTCAAATAAACGCTCGAAATCTCCATTGACGCGTGTGTAGAGTTATACAACTCCACCCAAGCATGGCGCATGCCATAGTCGTCAATGACGCTTGAATCGTTATGAACCATCACCTCATTGATGCAAAGGCCCTTGCGACCTTGAGCCGACACCGATGCCACGCATGCAACGAGAGCAATGACTACTAATAATATATTCTTTTTCATACTATAAGCCTGTTGCTATTACAAGGGAATATTACCGTGCTTTTTAGCAGGGTTGGTAACTTTCTTGGTTGCAAGTTGTTGAAGTGCACGAATCACGCGGAAACGAGTGTTGCGGGGTTCGATAACATCATCAATGTAACCATATTTAGCCGCATTGTAGGGGTTGCAGAAAAGTTTGTTGTATTCTTGTTCTTTTTCAGCAAGCACTTGTGCGGGGTTTTCAGCTTCTTTAGCCTCACGAGCATAGAGAACTTCAACAGCACCAGCACCACCCATTACAGCGATTTCAGCTGTAGGCCATGCATAGTTCATATCACCACGCAATTGTTTACAGCTCATCACGATGTGGCTACCGCCATAAGACTTACGCAATGTTACAGTTACTTTGGGAACAGTAGCTTCGCCATAAGCATAAAGCAATTTTGCACCGTGGAGAATTACGCCGTTATATTCCTGACCTGTACCAGGCAAGAATCCGGGAACGTCAACGAGTGTAACCAAAGGAATGTTGAACGCGTCGCAGAAACGAACAAAGCGAGCGCCCTTGCGTGAAGCATTGCTATCAAGCACACCTGCAAGGAACTTGGGTTGGTTAGCAACAACACCCACTGCTTGACCGTTGAAGCGTGCGAAACCTACGATAAGGTTCTTAGCATAGTCGCGTTGAACTTCGAGGAACTCGCCATTGTCAACGATAGCGCCGATAACTTCATACATGTCATAGGGCTTGTTGGCTGAGTCGGGGATGATTTCGTTAAGAGAATCTTCAAGACGATCGATGGGGTCGTTACATTCTACAACGGGAGCTTCTTCAAGGTTGTTTTGAGGAATGTAGCTGAAAAGCTTGCGAATGATTCTCAATGCTTCTTCGCCATCTTCAGCAGCAAAGTGAGCAACACCACTCTTTGATGAGTGTACTTCTGCACCACCGAGAGCATCTTGAGTTACATCTTCGCCAGTAACTGTTTTCACTACTTTGGGACCAGTAAGGAACATGTAAGAAATGCCCTTTGTCATGATAGTAAAGTCAGTCAAAGCGGGAGAATATACTGCACCACCGGCACAAGGTCCAAGAATACCTGAAATTTGAGGAATTACACCCGATGCCATAATGTTGCGTTGGAAAATTTCGGCATAACCTGCAAGCGCATTGATACCTTCTTGAATACGTGCACCACCCGAGTCATTCAAACCGATAACGGGAGCGCCCATCTTCATTGCCATATCCATCACTTTGCAGATCTTCAATGCCATTGTTTCTGACAATGAACCGCCAAATACGGTGAAGTCTTGTGCAAAAACATATACCAAACGGCCGTCGATTGTACCATAACCTGTTACAACGCCATCACCGAGGAAACTTTTCTTTTCTTGACCGAAGTTTGTGCAACGGTGTTTAACAAACATGTCAAGTTCTTCAAAAGAGCCTTCGTCGAGCAATTGTGCGATACGCTCACGTGCTGTATATTTGCCTCTTTCATGTTGTTTTTGGATAGCCTTTTCGCCGCCACCCAAGCGAGCCTCATTGCGCAATGCAATGAGCTCTTGTACTTTTGCAAGTTGATTACTCATTATTCTTGTATTGATTGATTATTTATTGGGATCTTCACAAAGTTCGATGAGAGCGCCGCAAGTTGATTTTGGGTGGAGGAAAGCGATGTTCAAGCCTTCTGCACCTTTACGGGGAGCTTTATCGATAAGAGCACAGCCTTTTTCTGCTGCTTCAGCGAGTGCGGGAGCAACGCCGTCGGCCATTGCAAATGCGATGTGTTGGATACCGCCACGACCGCCATTTTTTTCAATAAATTTTGAAATAGCGCTATCTTCGCTTGTGCCTTCAAGAAGTTCGATTTTTGTTTGACCTACTTGGAAAAATGCTGTACGCACCTTTTGGT
>JAFPCM010000051.1 GCA_017390185.1 Muribaculaceae bacterium | reverse complement strand
TGACTGGAACAACGAGAAGTTACAGAAATATTTATCGGGAATCATCTTGGCCACTTTGCGCAATTCTTCGGGCGGGTGTTTCATTGACGCCGCCATTTCGGCAACTTCACGAGCCACAGACCAGAAGAGTTTTTCGATTTGTGCGCGTGTGCGCAAGTCGAGCATACCCAAGCTGAACAAGTCGAGTGCATCTTCGCGAATCTGCAACGCATCGTGCCAGCTTTCAATCAATCGGGGCTGATTGAGACGATCCCAAATCTGATATAGTTCCTTGGTCAGTTCATGTGCCTCTTCATCAATCTCCTCTTTGTCGTTCCAGATTGGCAACGTTGTGCGCTCCAGAACATCAAACACGAGAATTGAGTGGTGAGCAGTGAGAGAGCGACCACTCTCGGTGATGATATTCGGTTGAGGCAAATTGTTTTTCACGCAGGCATCAACAAGAGCCGACACCGAGTCGTTGGCATACTCCTGAATTGAATAGTTCATGCTGCTCTCGCTTGCCGAGCTGCGTGTACCGTCATAATCAACACCAAGGCCGCCGCCGATATCAACAAAGTCGATATTAAAGCCCATCTTTGTCAACTGCACATAGAACTGTGTAGCCTCACGGAGGGCATTTTTAATGCGACGAATTTTTGTTATCTGGCTGCCGATGTGGAAGTGAATCAAACGCAAGCATTCTGTCATCTTGTTGCGATCAAGGAAGTCAAGAGCTTCAAGCAATTCGCTTGAATTGAGACCAAATTTTGATTGATCTCCGCCCGATTCTTCCCATTTGCCCGAGCCAGAACTTGAGATTTTGATGCGGATACCCACATTAGGCGTGATTTTGAGTCGTTTTGCTATTTCCACAATCAGTTTCAACTCATTGAGTTTTTCGGCAACGAGGAAAATGCGGCGACCCATCTTTTGGGCAAGAAGCGCGAGTTCCACATAATTCTCATCTTTATAGCCGTTGCAAATAATCAATGCGTTCTCAGCAATGTTTGTTGCCAACACGGCATGCAATTCAGGCTTTGAACCCGCCTCGAGACCCAGATTGAATTTCTTGCCATGAGTGACAATTTCTTCAACCACCTGACGCATTTGGTTTACCTTGATGGGATAAATTATATAGTTCTGCGCTTGGTAGTCATATTCTTTAGCGGCTTGCTTAAAACAATTAGAAATCTTCTCAATGCGGTTGTCCAAAATATCAGGAAAACGCAAGAGAACGGGTGAAGCAATATCCTTGACTTGAAGCTCGTCCATAATCTCTTTGAGATCGACCGAGGCATAACCCTCACGCGGAGTTACTGTGACATGACCCTTGTCATTGATTGAGAAATATTTCAATCCCCAACCATTGATATTGTACAGTTCGGCACTGTCTTCAATACGCCATTTTCTCATCGGCTTAAACTGATTGTTTTTAATAGTTAATACTACTGCTAATTTATAAATTGACGACAAAAATAATCATAATTCTGCTCTTTTACGACAAAAAACCTACTTTTAATTTCAAAAAACACTATTTATTTCATTCGTCGCCTTTTTTTATCGTTCAACCGCTTTTTTTGATTATATTTGCACTTAATTTTAGAATAATATTAATAATAACATAAACCATCAATCACATGAACAAGAAAATCAGTTTAGCCCTCGCAATGGGCGGTTTGTTGATTTTTTCTTCTTGTAGCAAGAAAATCAACCCTTTTGCAGCCGATTATTTTACTGCAAACCCTAATCCTCTTGAAGTTGTAGGCGACAAAGTTCCCGCAACAGTTACAGCCAAAATCCCTGCTAAATTTTTCGTAAAAAATGCCGAAGTGACTGTTACCCCCTATCTCGTTTACAACGATACAGAAACAGCATCTCAATCATACACCGTACAGGGAGAAAAAGTGCGTGGCAACAATCAAGTCATCAACTACGAAAACGGCGGTACTGTCACAATTCCCGTGATGTATCTCTATGCACCCGAGATGGCTCAAAGCGATCTTCAACTCGCGTTTAACGTCGTTCAAGGCAAAAAACAATATGCATTGCCCCGCGTATCTGTAGCTACAGGTGTTATTGCAACTGCAGCTTTGGCCAATGCCGGTACTGTTACACCAGCTATCGCTCCCGACAAGTTCCAACGCATCATCAACGAAAAATATGCTGCCGAAATCAAGTTCCTCGTTAACCAATCAAACATTCGCAAAGGCGAATTGACTACTGACGAGATGGCTGCTCTTCACAGCAAAATCGCCGAAGCTAACGATGACGAAAACCTCGAAATCGAAGAAGTGAACATTTCATCATATGCTTCACCCGAAGGTGGCCTTGATTTCAACACCAAACTCGCCGAAAAACGCGAACAAGCAACATCAAAATACCTCAAAGACAAATTCAAAAAAGACAAAATCAAAGAGTTTGGCGAATTGACTGCTCAATTCACTGCCGAAGACTGGGAAGGTTTCCAACGTCTTGTTTCACAAAGCAACATCCAAGACAAAGAACTCATCTTGAGCGTGCTTTCAATGTACAAAGACCCCGAACAACGCGAAAAAGAAATTCGCAACCTTTCATCAGTATTTGACCAACTCGCTGACGAAATCCTCCCCCAACTCCGTTACTCTCGCATCACTGCATCGATCAACGTTATCGGTAAGAGCGACGAAGAAATCGCTCAAATCTATGAGTTGAACCCCAAAGCTCTCTCTGTTGACGAAATTCTCTACTTCGCTACTCTCACTAACGACAACGAGCAAAAACTCAACATTTACAGCACTGCTGCCGAACTCTACCCCAACGACTACCGCACATACAACAACTTGGGTGTGTGCCAATACATCGACCAAGACTATGACGCAGCAAAAGCAAACTTTGAACAAGCAGCCAAATTGGCAAGCGACAAAGCAGAGCCTCAAATGAACCTCGGCCTCACTTCGCTCATCGAAAAGAACTATTCAGAAGCCGGTCAAAAATTTGGCAGCGCAGCAGGTCTCGAAGAACTCAACGATGCAATGGGTACTTACTACTTGATGCAAGGCGACACCAAAGCCGCTCTCAAAGCATTTGGCGACAGCAAATCAAACAACGCCGCTCTCGCTCAAATCCTCAACAAAGATTACAGCAAAGCTAAATCTACTCTCTCGGCTATCAACAACCCCGATGCAACAACTTACTATCTCATGGCTGTTCTCGGCGCTCGCACAAACAACGAGCAAATGGTTTACTCTAACTTGCGTCAAGTGTCTAAACTCAACAAAGAAATGGCACAAAACGCTCTCACCGACCTTGAATTTGCCAAGTTCAACCTTGCATCAGTTTTGAATATCTAATTATACGCCTTACTAAAAAGTCCTTCTTTGCGCCAAGTGAAGAAGGGCTTTTTTGAATTTCACCTCAATATGAAAAAGTTATTTATAGTTGCCGCTATTTCCATGGTATTGGCAGCATGTGGAGGCAAAGCCGACAATGCTCACGAAGGTCACAATCATGACAACGGTGAATGCACCGAGCATAACCATGTCCACGACCATGGCGAAGTTATGAAAGTTGTGGGTATCGCACAAGAAGGCGATGCCGAACAAGGCAAAATCACCATCGTAAAGATGCATGGTGGCCAAACTGCAACTTATGACTATTCAAAGTCAAATCCCGACAAAATCGCGGCTTGGATTCCTGGCGACACTGTTACCATTTTCATTGACCATCACCACCACGGCAACCACCATCACGAATCGGTTACTGCGGTAAAAATTGGCGATATGGGTTGCTCACACAACCACGATGGCCACAATCACAATCATTAATAACAACCTATCAGTATGCAACAAAATAATCCCGAAACCGAACCCGTTATCGTTGACGCCGACCCTACAGGTCTGCCCGAGAACGCGTTTCGTGAGTTAAACGAAGGCGAAGAATATCGCCCCGTTATGCATCCCACACGTCAGTACAAAGAAGCAACGCCCTACTCTATTACAATGGGTTTGGTGCTTGCCGTCATTTTCAGTGCTGCAGCAGCCTACCTTGGTCTTAAAGTGGGACAAGTGTTTGAAGCGGCAATTCCCATCGCAATCATCGCAGTGGGATTGAGCGGAGCTTTGAAAAAAGACAATCCTCTCGGACAAAATGTAATCATTCAATCAATCGGAGCTTGCTCAGGCGTGATTGTAGCCGGTGCGATTTTCACACTCCCCGCGCTCTACATTCTTCAAGCAAAATACCCCGAAATCACAGTTAACTTCTTGCAGATATTCCTCAGTTCGTTGTTAGGCGGCGTATTGGGTATATTGTTCTTCATTCCTTTCCGCAAATACTTTGTTAAGGACATGCACGGCAAATACCCCTTCCCTGAAGCAACTGCAACTACACAAGTACTCGTTAGCGCACAAGCCAAGAGCGGCGGCGGGCAAGCCAAAACCCTCATTTTCGCATCGCTCATCGGCGGTATCTACGACTACATCGTGGCAACATTTGGCTGGTGGGCCGAAACCATCACTTCTACTGCAACATCTTGGGGTACAACCCTCGCCGAAAAGACCAAACTCGTATTTAGCTGCAACTCTGGTGCAGCATTGCTCGGTCTCGGTTACATCGTTGGTCTTAAATACGCATTCGTTATCTTTGCCGGCTCAATCTTTGTGTGGTGGGTAGTCATTCCCCTAATGGGCACATATGGTGCTGCCGAGATTGCGACTATGACGCCCAACGCTATTTTCAGCGAATATGCACGTCTCATTGGTATCGGCGGTATTGCTATGGCCGGTGTTATCGGCATCGTTAAATCATGGCCCATCATTCGCCAGGCAGTAGGTCTTGCCGGTCGCGAATTTAAAGGCGGCAGCGGCGAGAAAAAAGCTATCCGTTGGCAACTCGACATTTCAATGAAGCATGTTGTGTTCTTCATCGCATTGGCATTAATCGTTGTGCTTTTGTTCTTCTGGTTGGGCGTTATCAACACATTGTGGCAAGCAGTAGTTGCATGGCTTGTTGTTGCAGTGATTTCATTCCTTTTCACAACAGTTGCCGCCAACGCTATCGCAATTGTGGGCTCTAACCCCGTATCGGGCATGACATTGATGACACTCATCGTTGCTTCGGCCATCTTCGTTGCTATCGGCCTCAGCGGCACATCGGGCATCGTTGCGTCAATGATTATCGGTGGCGTTGTGTGTACAGCGCTCTCAATGGCCGGCGGCTTTGTTACCGACTTGAAAATCGGCTACTGGCTCGGCTCTACTCCCCGCAAACAAGAATCATGGAAATTCCTCGGCACTCTCGTGTCGGCTGCCACTGTTGGCGGTGTGATTCTTGTGTTAAACGATGTATACGGCTTCACTGGCGACAACGCTCTCGTTGCTCCCCAAGCCAACGCTATGGCCAAAGTTATCGAGCCGTTGATGATGGGTGGCGAAACTCCTTGGATTCTTTACATGGTAGG
>JAFPCM010000050.1 GCA_017390185.1 Muribaculaceae bacterium | reverse complement strand
CTCCATTGCCTCGCAAGAGCAAGTCAAACTGTTCACTCCCGACCCTACCCGCGCCGTGTGGTTATCGGCTCTCTGTCCCGGTTTAGGACAGATTTACAACCGCCGATATTGGAAACTCCACATCGTTGTGGGAGCATATATGGGGCTCGGATATGCAACATCGTGGAACTCGCGCATGCTCACCGATTACACCGTTGCCTATCGCGACATAATGGACACCGACCCATCGACCGACAGCTACATGGATTTCTTCCCGTCAACAACCAAGGAAGAAGACCTTGATAAAGAATGGCTCAAAAACATCTTGAAGCGTCGCAAAGACTATTTCAGGCAAAACCGCGACCTATGCATCATCTGCATGGTGGGCGTATATTTGGTTGCCATGGTTGATGCCTATGTCGATGCCTCTCTGGCTCAATTTGACATTTCGCCCGACTTATCAATGAAAGTTGCTCCGGCTGTTATCCCTGCCAACACAAGCCGACTGCCATCTGTTGGTGTTCAGTGGGCCTTCACTTTTTAACCCGATAAATTTACCCTAAAACAGATATGAACAAATACATCATTGGACTTTTCATCGCATGCTCGGCGTTCACCGCATCGGCCGAAGACTCGATATTATCACTAAAACACTCGCTCAAAGACAGCAAAATCGTTGCTCCCACAAGCTTTGAGACCGATGTTCGCGACCTGGAAGAGAATTGGTATCTTGAAAACTACACTGTTCTCGTCGAACAAAACAAATCAGCCCGCACAAGCAACACTGCCACCGATGCCGAATACATCGATCGCCTGAGCAAACTTCCGACCACCATCGAAATGCCTTTCAACTCGGTCGTAAAGGCATATATCGAAATGTATATTCGCAAAGAAAAACTCGTTGAAAAAATGCTCGGTATGAGCCTCTACTATATGCCCATCTTTGAGCAGGCTCTTGAAGCTGAAGGCATGCCCAACGAGTTGAAATATGTACCCGTAATCGAATCAGCCCTCAACCCGTTTGCCAAGTCAAGAGCAAAAGCTGTGGGTTTGTGGCAATTCATGAGTCCTACGGCACGTGGCCTCGGCCTTGAAATAAACTCGCTTGTCGACGAGCGTCGCGACCCCATTCGCTCATCAACAATGGGTGCACGCTACCTCAAGCAACTCTATGAAATCTACAAAGACTGGTCTCTTGCCATTGCCGCATATAACTGCGGACCTGGCAACGTCAACAAAGCTCTGCGCCGTTGCCAATCTGACCGAAAAGATTTCTGGGCCATCTACAATTATCTCCCCGCCGAAACTCGTGGTTATGTTCCCGCATTTATCGCGGCAAACTACATCATGACCTATTACAATATGCACGGCATCAGCCCCTCATTGGCAAAACGTCCTCTTGTAACCGACACCGTTCATGTCAGCCGCCGCGTTCACTTCAAGCAAATTGCCGAAGTGCTCGACATTCCCGAAAAAGAAATTCGCATTCTCAACCCACAATATCTTCAAGATGTTATTCCTGGCGACATTCACCCCTATGCTCTCATTCTCCCCTCACACCAAGTATTGAGCTATGTTGTGAGCGAAGACAGCATTCTCAAGTTTGACGCCGAAAAATATGGTCGCCGAACCGAAGTTGAACCTGGCGAAGAATTTAACGATGGTCAAGGCGAATATGTAAACAAACTCGTTGTTAAATACCACAATGTACGCAAAGGCGAAAGCCTTGGCAAAATCGCCAATAAATATGGTTGCACCATTAACAACCTCAAGAAATGGAACAATCTTCGCAACAATAACATCAGAGCAGGCCAACGCCTCAAAATACAATCTTACCAGCGTGTAAGAGTTCCCAAGAAAGAAGACCCCGAGTTGAAGGCTGCAGTCGCCGAAAAAGCATCGGCCGACAGCATTGCGGCAACAAAACAAACCGACTCAGTTCAAACCGTCACAACACAACCGGCCAAAGCTGCCGAGCAAGTGAAGAAGCCAACTACTCCTAAAAAGCCACAAAAACAATATGTGACTCACAAAATTAAGAGCGGTGAAAATCTCGGAGCTATTGCACGAAAATATGGCGTTACTGTTCAGCAGATCAAACGTGCCAACCCCAATATCAAAGGCACTCGCATCAACGCCGGCCAACGCATCAAAATCCCCGTGAAATAATCACAAACCCTCACATACAACAAAAGCCACCCTGCAAGCAGAGTGGCTTTGTTATTTTATAGCGCAATCAATATCTGTTGCCTATTGTTGAGGGCGAGATAGAATGTCAAAATTCTCCACAAAAATCTCGGTCACCGTGCGCTTGATAGCATTACGGTCCTCCCATGTGCGAGTACGCAATTTGCCTTCGACATAGAGTTTAGTTCCTTTACGAATATATCTCTCGGCAGTCTCGGCATCCTTACCCCACATCACGATATTGTGCCATTCGGTGCGTTCGGGCATTTGAGCTCCGCTTGCAGTTGTATATGCGCGTTCGGTTGTCGCCATCGAGAAAGTGGCGACAGGGCGAGTTTCGACATAGCGAATCGTGGGATCTTGCCCCACATTGCCCACCAATATAACTTTATTTACCGACATTTCTATTATTTATTTGATGCTTTCAAACCTTTGATAACGGCATTACTGAATCCGTTTGCTTCCATTTCATTCAAGCCCTTGATAGTAATACCGCCTGGAGTTGTAACCTTGTCGATTTCCACCTCGGGATTGTTACCTGTAGCTTCAAGAAGGGCAACAGCACCACGCAATGTCTGCAATACATAGTCCTTGCTCTCGCCGGGATAGATACCCATTTCCACACCGCCTTGCATTGCAGCGCGAACATATCGCATAGCATAAGCAATACCGCATGAGCACAACGCAGTTGCCGCGCCCATCAGTCGTTCTTCAATGACCGATGCCTTGCCCAGTGTATCAAACATTGCAACAACAGCAGCAATCTGCTCGGCAGTTGCAGCCTTATTGTGACTGATAAAAGTCATGCTTTCGCCAACCGAAATGGCAGTGTTGGGTATCAAGCGGAAAATAGACGCTTGTGGCGATGTCATTGCTTGCAACTCGTCGAGCGTAACACCTGCAGCAATCGACACCACTGTCTGACGGCTGTAATCGATTGATGAGGCAATGCCGCCAAGCACCACACCCACCAACCACGGTTTCACAGCAATCACAATTACGTCGGTGTCGCGTGTGGCATCAATGTTATCGGTCGACACCTTGATTCCTTTGCACTCTTGTGCCAACGCTTCAAGTTTATCAACGCCCAAATCACATACCACTATGTCGCTTGCCGACAATGTATTTTTGTTAACCAAACCACGGGCAATAGCACCGCCCATGTTTCCGGCTCCTATAATTCCG
>JAFPCM010000049.1 GCA_017390185.1 Muribaculaceae bacterium | reverse complement strand
CCAATCTTTATCATTAAAATCAAGGTCATTATGTGGTCGGGATTTTAGGTTTGATAGATAATATTAACCTTTATGGCAAATTGTTTAGAGCGATGGCGCATGTTTTTATGGGCTTTTTTCGTAACTTTGCACATTAATATATTAAGATTAAAGAAATGCCAGTAAGAGTCCCCGTATCGCTTCCGGCTGTGGAGGCGTTGAGAGCCGAAAATATATTTGTGATTGACGAGCAACGAGCTTCGACACAAGATATTCGTCCGTTGCGCATCGCTATTCTCAATTTGATGCCGTTGAAGATTATGACCGAGACAGACTTGTTGCGTCTCATTTCAAACACACCTTTGCAAGTGGAACTTGACTTGATTGACACTGATAGCCATGTGTCAAAAAACACTCCGCGCGAGCACATTGATACTTTCTACAAAAAGTTTGATGAGGTTAAGCACAACAATTATGACGGACTGATTATCACAGGTGCGCCTGTCGAAAAAGTCGATTTTGAAACAGTGG
Source organism: Muribaculaceae bacterium (assembly GCA_017390185.1). Taxonomy (GTDB): domain Bacteria; phylum Bacteroidota; class Bacteroidia; order Bacteroidales; family Muribaculaceae; genus RGIG4079. The sequence goes on along the minus strand of JAFPCM010000049.1, from coordinate 4,927 downwards.
ACTATTGGGAAGAATTGACCGAGATTTTTGATTGGGCCAAGACGCATGTCACCTCAACGCTCTATATCTGTTGGGCGGCATTGGCGGGGTTGTATTATCATCACGGAATACCCAAGTATGTGCTTGACAAGAAAATTTCGGGAGTGTTCAAGCATCGCATTGACGATGAATTGAATCCCATTTTCCGCGGCTTTGACGATGTGTTTTATGTGCCTCATAGCCGATTTAGCGAGGTGCGTCGCGAAGACATTGAGCGCGTTCCCGAACTCAAAATCATTGCCGAAAGCGAAGAGAGCGGCATTTATATGGTGATGGCTCGTGGCGGCCGTGAGTTCTTTATTACTGGCCACTCTGAGTATTCGCCAGGTACGCTCGACTTTGAATATCACCGCGACTTGGAAAAAGGAATGAATCCGGCAATTCCGGCCAATTATTATATTGACGATGATCCGGCTAAAGGTCCGCTTGTGCGATGGCGCTCACATGCCAATTTGCTGTTCTCTAATTGGCTAAACTATTTTGTTTATCAAGCTACTCCCTATGATATCAGGGATATTAAATAGGAGTATTGAAACGTAAAAATGACTGATAATATAACAATATCAATATCAAAGGATAAGATTGCGGCATTGCCAACGGTGACATACGACGGATATATATCGTTGATTGACACCCCCAAAGAGGCGAAACACGCAATCGAATATCTGAAAACCCAACCTTTGTTGGGCTTTGATACTGAGACCAAGCCGATGTTTCGCAAGGGCAAGCCAAACAAGGTGTCGCTTGTGCAGATATCGACCGACCGTCGCAGTTTCCTGTTCCGTGTCAACAAATTGGGCTTTATTGATGAATTGAAAGATCTGCTCGAAGATGAGTCGGTGATGAAGGTCGGTCTTTCGCTCAAAGACGATTATGGCGCATTGCGCCGATTGGGCGAGTTTGAGCCCGGCGGTTTTATTGACTTGCAGACCTATGTGAAAAAGTTTGGAATCATTGACAACAGTTTGCAACGCATTTATGCCATCGTGTTTGGCGGCCGCATATCCAAGAGTCAGCGATTGTCAAATTGGGAAGCGCCCGAGTTGAGCCAATCACAAATGGCATATGCCTCAATCGACTCATGGTCGTGCTTGCAACTTTACCGCCATTTATCAGCGGGTTTATTTGACCCTGCGACATCGCAGTATATTGTTGAACCACAAGAAAATGAATAGAATATGAAGAATAAAGCTGTAGTAATTCCGTTGGCCTTATTGGTTTATCTGGGCGTGATGAGTTATATAGGTTTGCCCATGTATCATGCAGGCGAGTATTTCCAATATTTTGGCATCATTGGCGTGTCGTTGTTGGTGATAGTGTTGTTGCATTTCAGCATCAAGCGTCGTGAACGTTTGCGCCGTGAGCGCGAAGAAGATGTTCGCAATGCAAATAACGAAAAACAAGACAAAGAAAACGAATAGTGTATGAAAAATTTAGCATTATATACAGTTATGACAGCAATAGCAGGTGGTGTGGTATCGTGCGGCGACAGTAAGATTGTTTATCCCGAGGCACCTCGAGCCGATGTAGTAGACGAATACTTTGGCATTCAGGTAGAGGACCCATATCGCGCCCTCGAAGATGACACTGCTGAGGTGACTGCACAATGGGTTGAGGCCCAGCGCAAGGTTACAAACGACTATTTGTCAAAAATCCCTTTCCGCGATGCATTGCGTGAGCGTCTAACTCGTCTCAACGACTATGTAAAGCCCGGCATGCCTTCAAAACGCGATGGAGTGTATTATTTTTATGCCAATAACGGTCTGCAAAATCAATCGGTATTGTATCGCACTGATAGTCTTGATGCTGAAGCCGAGGTGTTTCTCGATCCCAATGCGTTGAGCGAAGATGGCACTGTGGCCTTGACAGGTACATATTTCTCACACGACGGCAAATATCTTGCTTATACTATTTCGCGCAGCGGAAGCGATTGGTCTGAAATATATGTGATGGATGCCAAGACCAAGGAGTTGTTGCCCGATCACATCGAGTGGGCAAAGTTTACAGGTGCTGCTTGGCATGGCGACGGATTCTATTATAGTGCATATCCTCGCCCCGAGGCTGGCAAAGAGTTCTCAAGTGCCAACGAGTATCATTGCATCTATTATCACAAGCTCGGCACCGACCAAAGTCAAGACCGTTTGGTGTTTAAAGACAACAAAAATCCCTTGCACTTCCACTATGTAGATGTTACCGAAGATGAAACGATGATGATTCTATATGCGTCAGGTCAAGGGTTAGGCAATTCAGTGATGGTTAAGGACCTCACCAAGCCCGGAGCCGATTGGGTTACTATCGAGCCTTCACAAGACTATGAAATATCTATCCTTGACGTGATTGACGGCACAATGTATATTTCGACCAACTGTGAAGCACCACGCTATAAAATGATGACTGCAAGCGTCAAGGCTCCGCAACGCCAAAATTGGAAAGAGCTCGTGCCTGAAGGTCGCGGAGTGTTGAGCGGAGTGAACTTTGCCGATGACAAACTGATTCTGACCTACGACATAGATGCCTCAAACCACTTGTTTGTTTACACTCGTGACGGACAGTTGGTTAGAGAAATGCAGTTGCCCACATATGGCTCGGCAAGCATCTCGGCAAGCAAGAAGCACAACGAGGTTTACTATGCTTTCACATCGTTTACCTATCCCACTGCAATCTATCGTTATGACCTTGACTCGGGTGAGTCACATTTGTACAAGTCGGTTGACATCGACGGTTTCAGCATGGACGATTATGTGACCGAGCAGATATTCTATCCAAGCTATGACGGCACAAAAATCCCCATGTTCATAACCTACAAAAAAGGGCTTGAACTCAATGGCAAAAATCCCGTATATCTTTATGGCTACGGCGGTTTCAATGTTTCGCTCAATCCAGGTTTCTCGGCTCAACGCATCGTGTGGCTTGAAAACGGCGGTGTCTATGCACAAGTCAACTTGCGTGGCGGTGGCGAGTATGGCGAAGAATGGCACTTGGCTGGCACAAAGATGAACAAACTGAATGTGTTTAACGACTTTATTGCCGCTGCCGAGTATATGATTGAAAACAAGTATTCGTCAAAAGACCTTATGGTAATTGAGGGCGGCTCAAACGGCGGTTTGCTCGTTGGTGCGTGTGTCAACATGCGTCCCGACTTGTTCCGTGTGGCAATTCCTCGCGTTGGTGTGATGGACATGATGCGCTATCACTTGTTTACAATTGGTTGGAACTGGGCTCCTGACTATGGCACAAGTGCCGACAGCAAGGAGATGGCACAATATCTCCTTGATTATTCGCCCATTCACAACATCAGCAACGACGGCACGCCTTATCCTGCGATTTTGGTTACTACCGCTGACCATGACGACCGTGTGGTGCCTGCTCACTCATTTAAGTATGTGGCTGCATTGCAAGCGGCAAATACCGGCGACCAAGCCAAAATCATTCGCATTGATAGCAAAGCCGGTCACGGTGCAGGTAAACCCATTGCCAAGGTTATTGATGAGCAGGCCGATATTTACTCGTTTGTATTCTACAACCTCGGCATCAAACCCCAACTGAAATAATTGCGTAGATGATAAATCGTTTGTTGTCGGTCGGATTGCTAATCGTGGCAGTGATGTCGCTTGAGGGGTGTTTTACCGGAGTGGAAAGCACTCCCAAAATCACTCTCGACGATGTGAAACGCGAAAAGGTGACATTCAGCGCCGAGCAAGCTTTGCTTGCGGGTGTTGCAGGGCAACCGTTTGCGTCGTGGACATCGGGCAAAGAGTTTTATGTGACCGACAACAAAATCAACCTGATATTTGGCGCAACCGTTACGGCACAAGATTCGTTGGCGGGCAAGATACTCACCTTTGAGCGTAGTAATGTCGTGACCTCTATGCTCGGCGAATCGGTAGTGGAACTTGTGTTTGCCAATAGCGGACATGAGTATGTCTATCGCACTGGGGCAACGCTTGCCGAACTCAATCAACGCAAATCGGTTGAAGTGCCGTTTGCCATCGAAATGTCGATGGTTGATGATGTGCGCCAACTTGTGTCGGGCCTCAAATGCTATGTGCTGACCTCGGTGTGGTATGATAGCAATGACGGCGTGACCTATCAGCGCAAATATGTGCCTGTAACCATCACCGATGCACAGCCCGGCAATCATGTTTATCCCGTGAAATTGGCATTTGACGATGGTAGTGGCGACAGTTATCACATGTTTCTCAACATGAGTGAGAGTGTCAAAGCCCCACGCAGTTTTGCAACACAATTTTCGTTCAAAGATCCCCGTTTGCGCTATTCCGATATCGACGACGATGTGTGGCAAAACATTGTCAACGGAAGGGTGGAATTGGGTATGACGCGCGATGAATGCCGATTGGCTCTCGGTGCGCCCACGTCAATCGACCGTCAACCCGGATATAACGGAGTGGGAGAGTTGTGGCTCTATGATAACGGCACATTTTTGAGATTTCACGATGCGTTGCTGCAAGATTTTAGAGTGGCATCGGCACGAAAATGATGTGGCCGCAAAACAACAGCGCGCAAAAGAGTGTTATTAGAGAGAAATAAAGCATAAATGGATATGAAACTGAAGTTTTTGGGAACAGGAACATCAACAGGCGTTCCGCAGATTATGTGCAATTGCCCGGTGTGTACTTCTACTGATGAGCGTGACAAGCGATTGCGCGCTTCGGCTCTTGTTCAGATTGATGATGTCAATATCTTAATCGACTGTGGCCCTGATTTTCGTGAGCAGATGTTGCGTGCGGGCAGTCCGCGATTGGAGGCATTGCTCATCACGCATAGCCATTATGACCATGTGGGTGGAATTGATGACTTGCGCCCATATTGCAGCATTGAAGACGGTTTCCCCATTTATTGCAAACATGATGTGGCTCAAGATTTGTAT
>JAFPCM010000048.1 GCA_017390185.1 Muribaculaceae bacterium | reverse complement strand
TGAGGCGTTGAGAGCATATGGCGAGGCCGAAAAGATTGGCGATGAGGCTGCTATGGCACAAGCATCGGCAACTCTTGCAGAGAATTTCAAATACTTTGGCTATGGCTATTTCAACGATGTGAATGAGGCCGTTCCACCGATTGCTCTCACTTTCTATGCTTTCCACCTTATGGTGATTGCCGGCGGATATCTGTTGCTGTTCTTTGTGGTGGCTTTGTTCCTTGTTTATAAGAAACAACAGTGGCTCAATAATAAAATTGTGCAATGGATGGGCTTGTTGACCATTCCGGTTGTGTGGATATGCAGCCAAAGCGGTTGGATTACAGCCGAAGTGGGCCGTCAGCCGTGGATTATTCAAGATTTGATGCCTACGCGCGCGGCAATCTCTGACATAACTGCTTCGTCGGTGCAAATCACATTCTGGATGTTTGTGGTGCTGTTTACCGGTTTGCTCGTTGCCGAGGTGTGTATTATGTTGAAGGTCATCGGCCGTCGCTCAAAAGAAGAATTGGATAACGAAAAACAATGATGCTATGATAACTTATGAACTTTTACAGAATTATTGGTGGCTACTGATATCGGTGCTTGGCGCACTATTGGTGTTTATGCTCTTTGTGCAAGGCGGACAGTCAATGCTGCTGACTGTGCGTGACGAGATGGAACGCACAATGATTGTAAACTCGCTTGGCCGCAAATGGGAATTGTCGTTCACAATGTTGGTTGTGTTTGGCGGTGCGTTTTTTGCCTCGTTCCCCTTGTTTTATTCGACCAGTTTTGGTGGGGCATATTGGCTGTGGATGCTCATTTTGGTGAGTTTTGTGGTGCAGGCGTTCTCTTATGAGTTCCGCCGCAAGCGCGGTAACCTTTATGGTACTGCGACCTACGATACATTCTTGTTCTTGAATGGATGTGTGGGTTGTGTGCTGCTTGGTGTCGCTGTGGCTACAATGTTTTTCGGCGCAGAATTTACCGTGTCAAAAGGCAATATTCTTGATGTGAAATCGCCCGTAATATCGCAGTGGACATCGTTGCACGGCTTGGAGGCTATAGCCGATTGGCGCAACTTGTTGCTCGGTTTCATGGTCCTGTTTCTTGCACGCACACAGTCGTTGCTTTATTTGATAAACAATGTGGCCGAAGACTCGTTCCGAGCCCGTTGTCGCACCAAAGCGTTGTGGAACGGTGCTGTGTTTGTAGTGCTGTTTCTCGCATTTGTGGGTGTGTTGCTCACGCATAGCGGTTATGGCGTGGTGGACGGAAAAATAGTTGAAGTGCCTTATAAATACCTTAATAACTATGTGGAAATGTGGTGGTGCTTGGCATTGTTCGTTGTAGGCGTGTTATTGGTCTTGTATGCTATTGGCCGCACGGTGTTTGATACTCGCTTTACTCGCGGAATATGGTTCTCAGGAGTGGGAACAGTGTTGGTGGTGCTGACATTGTTCTGGGTGTTGGGATACAACGATACTGCCTATTATCCTTCATTGATTGATATGCAGTCGTCGCTCACGATTCGCAACAGCTCGTCAAGTGAGTTTACTTTGACGGTGATGAGCTGGGTGTCGCTCATAGTTCCAGTTGTAGTGGCTTATATCGCCTATGTTTGGCGTTCGATGGACAAAAAAGCCATCACAGCCGACGAAATGAAATCGGGCGGTCATCAATATTGATAACCACCCGATGTTAGATATTGCGCAGGGTCAGGGCATTAGCCTTGGCCCTGTGATTTTACTTGGATAGGCGCTGCACCGGGAGTGTGGGCAGTGGCGTTGAGTTTCATGCGATAGATTTTGCCTTGTGATGACACATATAGGTAGTTGCCTTCAAACGCAAATGCATCGACTTTTTTGTGGGTAGGATAGGGGAAGATGGCGCGCACACGGCCATTGTGGTCACACACTTGAATGCCGATTGCGGTGGCTACATAAAGGTTGCCCAATGTGTCAAAACACATGCCCATGATATCGTTGTATTGATGCAAGGGATTGTGCAACCAGTAAAATTGTTGCTCGTTAACAGGAGCGCCGTTGGGGTCGATAGTGCAGTTGAGCAGCCAGTCAGAATTGTTTTCGGGCTTAGCCATGTGAGTGCCATCGGGATAAACGGCGGTTTTGCCTGCGATATATGGCATTACATCGGTTTCGGTCCATTGCTCGCCTTTAACGAGAATTTGGGTGAGCATATTGTTTTTGCTTTCGCCGGCTTCAATGCGTTTGGGATAATCTTTCCACAAATATCTCATTGCCTCGGGGAACACGCGCGAGCCGTTTTTGATGCTGTGGTTGCCGTCGTCCCATTTTGTTTTCATGTCATAGCCGGCAAATTCAAGAGCCGATGCCATAAGCAAGTTGTACTCATACCAATGGCCGAAAATGGGATTCCACACATCGTTGCTGCCGTCGTGAATGAAGAAACGAATGGGCTGGGGAACGGTTTTGCGAACCAATGCTTGCAGTTCGTTGCCGCCGCGCATTGCCACATAAGTGCCGCAAGTGGTGTAGACGCGACTGAAAAGGTCGGGGCGGAACCATGCAACATTAAATGAAGCGATGCCGCCGCTGCTTGCGCCCGAAATGGCGCGGTCGTTGCGGTCGTCAGAGATGAGAATGGGGAGTCCGTCGGGGGTCTTGTGCTGTTTTACGGCGGGGAGAATTTCGGTCTCGATAAAACTTGCAAAGCGGCCGTCGGTGCGGTCAAACTCGTTGCTACGGTTGTAGCGAATCACATTGCCTTGCTCGTCGGTGATGACGCCGGGCTGAATGAAAACGCCGATAGCCACAGGCATTTCGCCGTTGGCGATGAGGGTGTCCATCACAGCCGGGGCATTGTAGAGAATGCCGTCAAGACCAAGGTATAAACAAGCCGGTTTTGTGCCGTCATATTCTTGGGGAATATAGATTTTGTATTCGTGCATCGTACCGGGATAGATGGCCGAGTTGTGCAGACTGTCGGTAATCACAGTGCCGCGATAGTTTGCCGCAAAAGTTGATGTGAAAGTCACAGCGGCTAAAATCAAAGTGAGAATTCTCAGTTTCATAATGGAATTTTAGGTTGTTTTATGCATTAATGCTTGCAAAATTAGTGATTTTGCGCGATTTATCGTCATAAAAAGCCTCTTTAAAAATCAAAAGGTTATTTATTGTTTTTGCAAAATTATTGTTAACTTTGCGATAATCTTGCAATGTGTCATGGAGTTGACACGGCAGGAGGACATATTATAGAAAGCGTTTCGTATTATCCTTTTCACGGAAATCGCCAATTTTCAAACACAGAAGGGTTAGTGGTCAAAACGCTCTCGCTTGTCGTATATCCACTCCCCGACAAGGGGAATCGATAGGGCGTGGGAGTGGACTGTTTATTTCGGAATTAGGTGTTTGGCGATACCTCGTGGAAGATAAACTGAACAAAGTCCCGCGCTTTCTTTATACCCACAAATCGCCAAATGAGGGGACCATGAGGCACAATACAAATCGCCTATGCGCAAATTATTTACTCTTATCGCATTCTTGATGGCATTGTCGGTTGCTGCAGATACCCCCAAGTATCTCACAATCAAAGCCGGAAGTCAATCAAAATCTTATCCAATCAGCAACATTCGCAAGATTACATTTGGAAAACAGACCGCTGACGCAATTGAGGTACACCCTAAAAGTTCAAAAGTTGATACATATTCTTATTCGATTTTTGAAAAAGGCGTTTTTGAAGTAACACCCTCAGAGTCGGGTGTTGAATCGGTAAGTGCTGTCAATTCTGACATTTCTATTTTGTATAAATCAGATGCAAATCAAGTGGAAATATCATCATCACAAGAACTTGTTGCCGTACAAATTTATTCAATAAATGGTCGTTTGGTAACCAATATTGCGCCAATGTATAACGAAACAACCGTTTCGCTTGCCGAGTATGCAGCAGGTGTGTATGTTGTAAAGGCTATGACATCATCTTCTTCGCAAATTCAAAAAGTAGTAAAACGCTAACCATATCAGAAAATGAAAACAATAAAACACGTAATCATATCTGTCCTTACACTTGCCATGTCTTTGCCGGTCGTGGCCCAAGAACAGTATTTACATATATACAAAGGCGGTGGCAGAGAAAAATCCTATGTTTTATCATCAATAGATAGTATGCTGATAGATGAAACCGCTAATGGCAGTTTCATGGACTTGTACAACAAAAGCTACAGGCATCGTGTAGGCAATCTTGCAGAAATCAGCGAATTTAAAGTTGGCGGAGTGGTATTGCCAAGTGGTATATACATGGGAGTCTTAGGATTCAATTCTCAACTTTACAACAAGGAAATCGGTTCGTTGTCGTCTTCAACAAAATCGTCATACACCTCGTTTGTAAACAATTTGACTTCAAGCAACGGCACATTATTATATTACGGAGTGGAAAATGCTCTTGATGCACTTAAAAATGCCGAGGTGCCCGAAGATTTGATAAATGTGACTTTGGTAACATTTACCGACGGACTCGATCAGGGTTCATTTATGATGCAATCAAAATATGAAGATAATGATGCCTATTTATCAGCATTGAATAACCGTATCAAAAGTGAGAAAGTACAAAATATCCCCATCAATGCCTATTCAATCGGCTTGCGAGGTAATGATGTGAGCGATGTTGCGCAGTTTCAGAAAAACTTACAATATCTTGCGAGCAAGAACAATAACGCAGTAGAAGTTAGTAATATATCTGAAGTAAATGCGAAATTTCAAGAGATTGCAAATCAAGTATATAACGAAAGTTTTACAAGTACAGTCGGTTTGACTATTCCAGGTCAGAGCAACGGAACCAAAATTCGTTTCACATTTGACAATGTTAGCGATGCCACAAATTCAACGATGTATATTGAAGGCACATTCCGATTAAGCGACCGAGCGTTGACCGATGTTACCTACCATGGTTTGTCTTGCAGCAGCGGAGCCACTATAATAGGTCAGCAAGATGGTATTTTTGTAACATTTTCATTTGAAGAAGTCAAGAGTCTTACATCACGCACCATCAGTGCAAGCTATATTGATCAATGGAGTTATGTGGCATCATCGGGCAAATGGCAGATAAATTCGGAATTTACTCCGGAAAATAATACGACTATGGAAGTTAGTCCAAAAAGTGCGTTGATAATGCTGGTTTTGGACTGTAGTAGTTCGTTGGGAAGTCAATTTAGTACGGCAAAATCAAATGCGAATAACTTTATTTCAACTCTTGCCGGCTATGGCAATGATGAAAAATTTAGCGCAATTGATATTATGACTTATGATGATATCGACATCTTCACTACACTTGAAAAAGACGAGATGGTGTTTGTCAAAGGAGGCACATTTTTGATGGGCGCGCAATCGGCCGACGCAAGCGCACCAAATTATGACTCGGAAGCATGGAGCGAAGAATCGCCGGTGCATTCTGTAACTTTGAGCGATTATTATATCGGCAAATATGAAGTAACGCAACAATTGTGGGAATATGTGATGAAATACAGCGGCCCTTGTGCCGATGGCTCGACCATGAGCGCTTATGCCACTGATGTGTGGTTAGGTACAAATCCTTCATCAAGCAATGGAGTGGGGAATTATTATCCGGCCTATTATGTGAGTTGGAACGATATCGTCGATATCTTTATCCCCCGTTTGAACAAGATTACGGGCAAGACATTCCGTTTGCCAACCGAAGCCGAGTGGGAATATGCCGCCCGCGGAGGTAATAAAAGTAAAGGATATAAATACTCAGGCAGTAATACTATTGATGATGTTGCGTGGTATACTGGTAATTCATCCGACAAAACTCACGAAGTTGGCACCAAGGCACCCAATGAATTGGGTATTTATGATATGAGCGGTAATGTATGGGAATGGTGCAGTGATTGGTTTAGTATCAGTTACTACTCATCGAGCCCAACTACCAATCCCACCGGACCTACATCTACATTTACATGGGACTTTTACCGCGTGCGCCGTGGCGGTGGCAGGTACGACAGCGCTAGCGACTGTCGTGTTACGTATCGCGGCTGCAGCGCTCCTGGCTACCGCAACTTCAGTTATGGTTTTCGTTTGGTATTATTCACAAATCCAACAATAGGAGGTGATAACTTATTAGATGAAATGAATAAATTTTTGCGTTCACATAGAGTGACGGATATTCAAAAAAACATTTAATCCAAATCAGTCTATTGGTAGTTGGTCATTTTGTATTACATACCTTAATGGAGCAAAGGTCTCTGATGTTGAGGTTAAAACAAAAATAGATTATCGTAATGTATTAAATGAGCAGCAGTTTGCTTTATTTAGTAAACTTAGAAATGTAAGAAAAAAGATCGCAGCCTCGGAAGTGGTGCCACCATATGCAATATTTATAGATGCCGAATTGGCAGAAATAGCAAAATTACAAAGTATAACACTTGCTTCAATGAAAACTATTAGTGGCATTGGTGAAAAGAAAGTAGAAAGATATGGCCAACAAATATTGAATATGTTAAATGAGGAGAGTGGGGCGAAGTGCCGAGGGGTAAACCTCCTCCGACTCACATGTTAGGCCCTATCGGCTTTGCTGTGGATGAGGATTGTTATAAAATGTGTGTCAAGAAATAAGCATAAAAGCAATACCTGTGAAGTTGTCGTTTTGAGTAGAATGTGGGCGCATATTTGCGAGTGACACATTATTTGTCTAATTTTGTGGTGTAATTGGTCAAAATAATGTCAGATACTTTCTATACATTGGAGTCGCCCAGTGAGGGTTTGTACAAGGAGAAGATGAGCAAGTTCATCTCCTTTGCCGTGCCTGTGACCTCGGCCGTTGAGGCCAAGGCTGTGGTGGCTCGTTATCAGAAGGAGTATTTTGACGCCCGTCATGTGTGTTGGGCTTATATGATTGGCGCAGCACGCACCGAGTTTCTCAGCAATGACAACGGTGAGCCGAGCGGAACTGCCGGTAAGCCCATCTTGGGGCAAATCAACTCGTTTAACCTCACCAATGT
>JAFPCM010000047.1 GCA_017390185.1 Muribaculaceae bacterium | reverse complement strand
CACCGAAATAGGCAATGTGTTGTATATCGGCGACTCGGGCGTGGACATGGACACCGCAGCCAATGCCGGCATTGAGTCGGTGGGCGTAACATGGGGATTTCGCCCTGTTGATGAACTGCGCCAACACAACGCCAGCCACATAATCGACACCCCCGACCAACTCCTCAGCCTCATTTAACCGACAACAAATTTCCCAAACATAACACTCATGAAGATAGATTTCAAAAATAGCCGCACGCTTTTTTGGTTGCTTGTGGTAATTCTGTTCATCACTTTCATTCCGTTTTTGGGCGAACAACTATATGCCACCAAAGGCGAGCCGCGCGAGGCTATTGTTGCCGTATCGATGTTGCAACAGGATAATTGGATATTGCCCGAAAGTTGCGGTGGCGACATTCCCTACAAGCCGCCGTTCTTTGCTTGGTGCATTGCCGCCTTATCGGTTGTGTTTGGCGGTGAAGTTACCGAATTTTTGTCACGACTTCCATCGGCATTGGCTCTAATTGCCATGACCTTGGTAGGCTACCGGTTTTATGCCCGCCGATCAACACCCAAAGTGGCTATGTTGATGGCAATTATCTCAATCACAGCGTTTGAAGTGTTCCGTGCCGGATATGCCTGCCGTGTCGACATGGTGCTTACAGCATTTATCGTAACGGCTCTATATGCCTTATATCGCCACCACGAAAAAGGGGCAAAAGGAATTTCGATTTTGGCTATATTGCTCATGAGCGGAGGCATGCTAACCAAGGGTCCGGTAGCCATTTTATTGCCATGCTTGGTTATCGGCGTATATCGTTTGTTGCGTGGCGACGGTTTTTGGCGCGCATTCCTCAACCTCACTTTGCATGCATTGCTATCACTCGTCATTCCGGCAATGTGGTATATTGCAGCATACTTGCAAAGTGGAGACGAGTTCTTACAACTTGTTAAGGAAGAGAATCTTGACCGTTTCACCGGAAAAATGAGTTACGAATCTCACGAAAACCCCATTCACTACAACTTCATCACAGTTATTGCCGGGTTGTTACCCTTCACGCTATTATTGTTATTCTCGCTTTTCGGTCTCAAATATAGCAAACCGGGCAATCCGTTCAGCAAAGGCTTTGTGGGCCGTTGGCGCGAAAAACTGCGCACTATGGACCCTGCCAAACTTTTCTCGGCATTGTCAATTATTCTCATCTTCACTTTCTACTGCATTCCCAAGAGCAAACGCAGTGTTTATCTGCTGCCCATATATCCGTTTTTGGCCTATTTCATCACACTTTATATCATATATCTCGCCCAACGCCACGCACGCGCAATCAAGGTATATGGTTGGGTGATTGCATCGGTTACATTCCTTGTGGCAGCATTGCTCTTCGGCATCAAAACAGGCCTTATTCCCGTTGATTTTATCGGAGGCAAACGTGCCGCCGAAAACGAGGCTTTTGTCCAAGCGCTCAAAGACTTGCCCTACTCGCCTGTCAACATTTTGCTCTTTGGTCTTATGCTTGCAAGCGGAGTATATACAATCATCGCATGCCGCCGATATTGCCACATGCGCGTCGTCGTGGCCACGCTCGCCACTACCGTTATCATCTATTGGAACTATGCGGCATATCTGCAACCGGCCATCATGAACACCAAGAGCGACAAGCACTTTGTCGAAGCAATCGAGCGCTTTGTTCCCGAAGGCAACATATATGGTCACATCGAGACAATAATGTTGCGCTACTACACCATAAATTACTATGTTGGCGACCGAGTGAAACTCTTTGTCAAAGAGCAGCCTCAATCGGGCTATCTGCTCATCGGCGCACGCGAAAAGCAAGCATTTGTCGACAGTTATGCCAATCAATATGACTTTACCGAAGTCTATTTCAGCAACCGACGCAGTTGCGACCTGCGCCAACCATTCTACCTGATGCAATTTAACCGCAAATAAACAATCAAGCCCCATTGCCATCGACAATGGGGATTGATTTCCCTTTATTTTTCACCCCGAAGAATCTCAGCCAACACCTAAGTCGGTATTGGCGAGAAGCACTTCAAATTTGGGGTCGGTTATGAGGGAGGGATATATCTCAGTTTTAAACCACTGGACCAATTCATCATCGCGACGCGTTGGCGTGGTGTTGTTGCAAAACACATTGACACTGGCATATTCAAACAAGCGTCGTGCTGTTGCTATATCGTTTAATATGCGCTCACGGCTATCGCCCTCGGTGCAGCACAGCAAGCACACTCCATCAAAGTATCGGGCCACATCTTGGGCTGTAACATCATCACCCACACCCTTGTTCCACAAGCGGCGCAACTGCGCATCAAATGCCTCAATACCACAACGGAATTTCACTTTTACGCCTGGAAAGCGCGCGGCAAAGTCGGCCAATCGGTGGCGATACATCCAATGTGCTTCAAACCACAATGTGTGAATGTTTTTAGCGGTCACTATCTCGCCTATCAAAGCCAATGTTGCATCGTCAAGTTCAAGTCCCGAGCCCGAATTTATGACATCGAGCACACCATATTGCCCAGTTACACGGCTCAATGCATCGGCATTGACAGCCACGGCATCATCGCTGACATCGAGGTGATAGTCACAAAACTCACATCGGCGCCAACGGCAGCCAGTTCCCTGTAGCAACACAAACTCGCGCGGGAACTTTTCGTGTATCAACGCATATCGTTCCATCAATTTTTCTTTTGGAAAAAGCGGTTAATAGCCTTTATCGCAACATAGGCCATGGGAGTGCCAAACACTGCTTCAATCAGCAGTTTTGAGCAATACTGAAATGCTATCATATAAAGCAAATCATGAGTCGACACCACACCCAAAAATGCGATTAACACAAATGGTAATGTGTCAAAAACATACCCTATGGCCGAACTGCCGATAGTGCGCAACCACAACCAACGGCCACGAGTCCAAATCTTGATGCGCTCCATGAACCAAGCATTTGACAACTCGCCACACAAAAATCCGGCCAACGAGCCGAGTACGATGCGAGGCACATAGGTAAACACGGTGTCATAGGCATGTGCCGTATCTTGCAGATAGTCGGGCGAAGGCAGATATACGCCTATTTGGGTACACACTACAAGCACAATATTGCACATGAATGTTATCCAAATAATGCGACGAGCGGTACGATAGCCCCACAACTCTGTGAGAACATCGCCAAGCATATATGCAAATGGGAAAGTGATTGTTCCGGCATCAAAGTAGAATAGGCCACACAGACCAATCACCTTGACTGCCATAATGTTAGATACTAAATACAACGTCACAAACAACGCCGTGACAACCATCAACGGAGTGCCGTTGAATTTTCGGTTTTTGAAAGGGTTTTCCGATACCTTGTCCATAATGTAATGTTAATTCGGCCACAAAGTTACGAAAATTGATCTAATCTACAAAACAAAAAAAAGCCGACAAGCAGTCTTTTCGCAACCACTTATCGGCTTATATCACATGTGTTTACAATAATCACTCTTCTTCCTCGGCCGGAGTGTAAACATAGGCTCCGAGGTCGGACATAGAGCCGCGCGACAAGCCATACCAGTCGGTAGCGGCTTCGGGCAATGTCAACGCCGAATTGGCAGCGGCCACGGCGGGCGACTCGTTTTTGAGTCGGTAGTCAAACACATACTCGCTGCGGACGGTGTAGAATAGCGGGTCGCAATCCCACAGACAAGCAATAAAATTGGCATCATCTTCACCGGCCGATTTGAGCGAACAGCAGCGCAATGTCACTTGAGTATCGGTCAAATCGCCATGCGACAAATCGTTGCCGTTACCATAAATTATACAGTTTGAAAAGTCGGCCACGGCATAGGGCATTCCCGACATATCATCGCTATCGGGATTGATGTGCCACATTGTGATAATAGCATCGCCAGGGGCCGAGAACAGATAATAATTGGCAAATGTGCAGTGGTTAAACACTGTGTTGCCGCCAATAAGTCGCAACACGCCAATTCCGGCATCGGCAATCTCGCAGCCGACTGCTTTGACATGGGCATGGCGAACGGTCAATGCCGACCCCATCGCATTGCGCAACACGCTGTTGACAAACGTTACAGCCGGTTCACCGCTATCGGGAATAGAGTCGATAATCACGCCGTTGACAGTATTGCGAATTGATGTGTGCGCGATATAATTGCCTTGACTTGTTGAGGTAAATTCCACGCCGCTCCATTGTCCCGACATAAGGTCGAACGGAGTATCGGTCAACACATTATCGGTGCGGTCGCCAGTCATGTTCACTTTATTTTCAACCGTTCCGTTGCTAATCAATCGGCCATGCACCACAAGGTTTGCGCCATCGTGGAAATATAGTGTCACACCGGGATCAAGTGTGAGAGTAGCCCCCTCGGCCACAACCAGACTGTCAAAAATCTGATAGGGTTTGTCTGCAACCAATCGGGTGTCGGTCTCAATCACCTGACCGCGACGACGGTCAACATCTTGGCCGTTTGCGCTCAACACCACTGTCTTTGTCACACCATTGGTTTCAAAATCAAGATAATCGGTGATTGTCACAGGCAGATTGCCACCGTTCTCGGGCAATGTGGCCTCAACAAACACAAATATAGAGTCGTTGGGGCGAATTTCGGTATTTTCAAAATGTTTGCCCGAAAAGCCGTCAACATTTAGGCGAAAAATGCCCGACTCGGCATTTCGCAACGAAATATTTGAGATTGACATAACCTTGTCATAACGGTTATAAACGGTAAACGAGTGGGTTGGCGTTCCGGCTTGGGTAAACACAAGCCCCATGTCGAGCGTATCGGTTGAGAACTGCGGCTGATGGGCCACATTGGTCGATACATCGTCTTCGATACACGCGGTAAACAGTCCCACAACTGCCACCAATGCCACTAAATATATAGTTTTCAATCGTTTCATAAAATATTATTGTTTTGGGCACATGCCCTTTTTACTCATTATATAACGCAAATCGGCGCCGATTATTGCACCCGCTATGCCGTGTGTTTCACACGCCGTGGCCGGTTGACCACATACACAGCCTGCGATGCTGCCACATATAGTCCAATTGCCCGCGACATCACCACATCATCATGATAGCCCGTTTTGGCTCCGCAACTGCCGTTTTCTTTCTGCTCAAAGGTCATCAACTCATCACACGCCTCGACCGCTCGTTCACAATATGCACCCTCGCGCACCATGCCTATGAGCGAATCGATAACGAGGCGTTTAGTGGCACGATTGGTGTGAAAGCCTACGCGATAACTGCTGTCCATTCCCGACTTGTCAAATGTTTCGCGATAATACATATTATTATATACATCACGCAGTTGGTCGAGGATAAACAGTCCGTGGTCGCCTTCGGTACATTCGGTTTCAAGCGTATTGCTTTCTATCACAAGCAGTGCATCGTTATACCACTTGGCAATCATGGCACTTTTCCACGCAAGCAAGTCGTGGTCGATGTGTCCGCGCCACTGTGCCACGACCTCCATGGGGCGGGCATCGATGAGCGGATTGCGGTCGACAACCGTTATCACCGAATAGTCGCTCGACTCGGCACGACCGCCAATATCAACCGACACCACATAACGGTTTTCTATAAAACGGTCGCCTTGCTCTTGCGGCTGTGCCCACACTTTCAGTTTGCCGCAACTGTCGTCACAAAAACGGATATTGCGCAACGCACCCTCACCGCGGTGGCTATCGCCCATAAGTTCGCCAATGTACTTGGGCTCGCAACAGTCGCGGCGCAAACGCTCGACATGCTCGGCATCAAATACCCCAGAGCCTGTGTTGACAAATGCCTCAACATCATCGGTAGGATACTCGGCTTTCATCATCGAGTGTGACGGATATTCGCGACGTTTTAAGTGATACCACTGTATCATTTCCAATGTCAGCCCCATGTTCCACAAGTTGCGTTCATAATCATCCATCTCGCGCCACAGTTTGGCGGCATCAGTCACTCGCTGGCGATAGATTTCGATTTCATACCACGGCACCATCACGGCATGCTTGTCGCTCTGGCCGGCCTTCGACCTCAACCATTCGCTATGAAAATAATTACCCACACCGTTGGCCGTGCTTTCAAGCACAATGAGCGTATTTGGTGCAAGTGCAATGCCGCCACACACGGCACGGATAAAGCCGTCGGGACTACGGCGCTGAGAGTCGTGCCAAAAAGCCACCTCGCTCAAATGAGCCATCGCATAGTCCGATCCTCTGACCGCCTCTTGGTTTTCGCTCGACCCTATCGTTACACGGCAATTGCGACCGGCAATCTCGCGGATATTGACCGACCGCTCATAAGGGCGAAACTTGGGTGCTTCGTAGCCGGTCCAATAGTTTTCGGGATAGTTTGACAACACTTTGCTATACATGCCTCGAATGTTTGCAGCCGTATCTTTGACATGAGCGCAAATCAGCGAATGCCAGTTCTGGCAATGCACACACTGCATCCATGCAGCATAAATCTGAACCAAGGTGCTACCGCCCCACTGACGTGCTTTGAGCATTATCAGTCGCATGGGGCGTTGCGCCACACGGTCGCTCTCGAGTATCGCCGCCACGCGCCGTTGGGGCACATTCAGCACCAACCGACGGTCGCGGCCGGTGAGTTT
>JAFPCM010000046.1 GCA_017390185.1 Muribaculaceae bacterium | reverse complement strand
GCATGGTTGCCGGCGTCGACGGATTTGGATTGCACTTTGACAATGCCATGACCGCACAATCCATCGGTATGATTTCGCTTAGCATCATTCTTTTCTCAGGCGGGGTTGATACCAACTTCAAGGAAATCAAGCCAGTACTTGCTCCCGGAACAATGCTTGCCACAGTGGGCGTATTTATCACAACGGCAGTAACCGGAGCGTTCATTTACTATATGTTCCGTTGGCTTGCACCCGAGCACTCGTTTGGACTCATCGAGTCATTTCTATTAGCAGCCATCATGTCGTCAACCGACTCGGCTTCGGTGTTCTCCATTCTCAATTCATCACGCACCTCGCTCAAACAAAACCTCAAACCCACACTCGAGCTTGAAAGCGGCAGTAACGACCCTATGGCTTATCTGCTTGTAATTATCCTCATAGGCATAATGGAAGGCGGAAATGCTGCCGACGCAGCATTGTGGTGGCACTCTGCAGGCTTGCTTGTTATGCAATTGGCGTTAGGGGCAATCGGAGGGGTAGCAGTTGGTTTTGCTACCGTTGCCATTGTTAATCGTTTGCGCGTTGACAATGAGTTTCTTTACCCCATCATGGTTATCGCTTGCGCATTCTTTGCATTCTCGCTAACCGAATTGATTGGAGGAAACAGTTACCTTGCCGTTTATATTGCCGGCTTAGTTGTCGGAAACAAAAAACTCGCTCTCAAGCACACCATTACCACCTTTTTCGGCGGATTCACATGGTTGGTGCAAATCATCATGTTCCTCTCACTCGGCTTGCTCGTTAATCCTCACGAACTGATTGACGCTCACGTTATTATCCCCGGTATATTGCTCGGTGTGTTCATGATTGTCATAGCCCGTCCCATTGCTGTATTTATCTCGTTGTTACCATTCAAACAATTTACCACCAAGGCTCGGCTATATGTGTCATGGGTGGGACTTCGTGGAGCAGTGCCCATTATATTTGCCACCTATGCACTGATGTCGCCCGATGTTCCCCACGCACGATTTATGTTCAACATGGTGTTTTTTATTACCATTTTGTCACTCCTCATTCAAGGCACAACAGTCAACCGAATGGCTCAATGGCTTGGACTAAAAGACGAATATCGCGAGAAAGAATTTAAAGTAAACCTTCCCGACGAAATCAATGCCGCAATCAACGAGATGAATGTAAGTGCTCAACTTCTCAACAACGGAGACTTGCTCAAAGATGTAAAATTGCCGCCCAACACATTGGTTATCATGATTAAACGCGACAACGAATATCTTGTTCCCACAGGCAACACCCGTCTATACCTCAACGACACACTGCTTCTAATTGCCGAAGAAGAACAACACCTCCAAGAACTCATCTCTCGCCATTCATAACATCGCGTTTTTCTTGCCGCCTGCCTAAACTTTTTTGACGCAAAGGTGGTTATAGTGACAATGATATTTTACACAAATCTCTTTGTCACAAACTATGTCAGCCACGCATTTCATTGCCTCCTCGGCCTTACTGACAATCAGCATTATGTCAGGGGCAAACACTTTGTCGCTCGACTCGTGCCGCTCTCTCGCCCTTGAGCACAACAAGCAACTGCACATCAGCAGCCAAAACATTTCAAAGTCGCGCTATGAGTCGCGCGTGGCACTTGCCGCCTATTTCCCGGCATTAGACTTTAACGGCGGATATGCCTACAACGAGAAAAACATCTCGCTCTTTGACAGCGACCAAATGTTGCCGACAAAGTCTTTTAACGCATCAACGGGCAGTTATGAGTATAATCTTGTAACCAACCCCGCCACTGGACAGCCCGTCAAAAGTCCCGACGGCAAATTTATTCCCGAAACAGTGGCTCTAATCCCCAAAGATGCCATGAATTTTGATATTCACAATGTGTTTTTCGGTTCTGTAACCCTAACCCAACCGGTGTTTATGGGCGGTAAAATCATTGCAATGAACCGCATCACCCGCTATGCCGAAAACATAGCCTCACAACTCCACCAAGCACAAGCCGAAGACATTGTATATGCCGTTGATGCCAACTATTGGCAAGTGGTTTCGCTCAAAGCCAAACTGCGACTCGCCCATAGTTATGTCAATCTGCTTG
>JAFPCM010000045.1 GCA_017390185.1 Muribaculaceae bacterium | reverse complement strand
GTCTTATTACTATTTTCATTATATTATTGTTTAATTAATTCTCCAGGGTTATTTTTAACGACATTCTTAAAAATATTATTGGGGATTAAATTTAGAATAATACTTTGTATACTTGGGATGCTATTTTTATTCAATGAAAGCCCGGGATCTTTGCCAGCAGCTTCTAACGCTTTTTGTACCATTACTGCACAATTAGCTCCAATCAAATTATAGTCCTTATCTAATTCTATTTTAGCTTGATTTTTTGCCGCGTTATCTTCTTCTGAGGAACTTTTGATCTTATAACCTTTGGTATATTTCATTGAACCAGAATTATCTTCTTTTTGATTGTCTTTGCCCACCATAAATTCCTCAATGGAATCGTATGTTCCCGTGCCACAGTCGTCTTTATCCTTTCCGTCTTGGTTTATTGAATTTCCTTTAATCCCGGAATTTTCATCAGTGCCATTTTTAGACCATAATGACCATTTGCCATCTTCATTTTGTATCAAAATAGCCATATGTCCAAGTCCGTTAGCTCCGTCGGGTTGTAGCAAAACGCACATATCCATCCCTGTCGGGTCGGTGAGCATTATGGGATTGCCGGCACAGTAGATGTAGGGAGACAGGGCGTAGTATTTCTCGGCCAATGGATCTTGGGTGGTAAACCAACATGTGGCGTAGTCTTGCCAACGGGCGTGGAAGTCATAGAGATTCAGTCCGTTCATGGTCTGCAACTCTTTGCCGCCATACAATCGCCATTGCTCGGGATTGACCTCGCCAAACAACCCGTCGTTTTCGGGGGAAACCTGCTCGGCAGTCAGATATTCAATTGCAACCTCTTTCACGGTGGCATGAGCAACCATGAACAGGGTTAAAAAAGATATGGCAACCAATAACTTTTTCATGCAACGCAACATTTTCGCTTGCAAGTTAGAATTTATTATCGAGTTATGCAAAAGATTAAGGATAAATCGTTGTTGGCTTTGCCAAAATTGGCTGGAAAATGTATGGCAATGCGGTTTAATATGACAATTCCGCAACTAAAATCATCGGTAACGCACATTCCTAAAAGCAATGGATCATCAACCAACTGAAATAACGTCTCTTCAATAAGATGCAAACACGGGCGATACTTCCAAAAGAAGTATCGCCCGTGCCATAATGGGATACTGTCGGTTAGAACCCGATGCGGCGGCGTTCTTCGACTTTGGGCTTTACAAAAATGCCCATTGCGGCATCAACATCGGCCTTCTCGATCGTCTGCAACATACCCACATCGGGACTCTTGCTTGATGCCATCACACGCGATGCCATTGACATGATGATGCCGTTGCGAACAAACTGCTCTACCCAACGAGCGTTGCTGAAATCTTCTCCACGGTCTTTGCAGGCTTTCTCAACGGCTTGCAACAATGCCTCGTCGGCCTCACGACTCAACACAAAGCCATCGTTGGCAATGACATATTTTGCAATCTCATATAACTGCGTTGCATCGTAGTCGTCAAATTTCAATTTGATGGGGAAACGGCCACGCAAACCGGGGTTAACATCCATCATGCGATTAATTTCCTTTTCATAACCGGCAAAAATCACAATCATGTCAGGGTCGTTTTGCGACAATACAGTGAGCAACGTCTCAATGGCACGATGGCCATAGTCAATACTATCATCTTTGTCCGTCACGAGTGTATAAGCCTCATCAACAAAGAGCACATTACCCTTTGCCTCCTTCAACAAATCACGCATAATACGCTCAGTTTGACCAATGTAGCGACCCACCATCTTGCTGCGCTCGGTCACAATCACCTCGCCCTTTGACAACAAGCCGAGCGAGCGGTAAATGCGGCCGACAAATTTGGCAACTGTGGTCTTGCCCGTACCTGGATTGCCCATGAAAATCATGTGGTGGTTTGCCGCCACTTTGCCACCGACTCCGCTGTTGCGGCGCAAGAGTTCAAAACGCGCCATGTTTGCGGCCTGGAGCATCTGCTTCTTCACTCCGTCAAGGCCTATCATAGAGTTGAGTTCGGCCACACATTGCTCATAATCATCGACCACGGCAGTCTTTTCAATCTTGGGAAGCACCACATCTTCCTCGGTCACAATGGCCAAATCGGTTTCGGCCAACTCGTTGCTGAAAGCCAACTTTTCAAAGCGATTGACCACATTGTCCGAAATTTTTCGAGCCAACCCAAGCGTCTTGACATCAGTCCAATCAACCAACATACCAGCATCCTCGGCTTGTGCAAGCCAATTTTTGAGCGCGCCACGCGACTGTTGCGTAAACTGCAAAGCCGATTCCGAGAGCTGGGTTTCGACATCAAACAACACCGAGAGGGCATCAACATTGGTCAAGTCAATGATATCCTCATCTCCCATGCGAGCGCCAATAAAGTCATAGGTTTCCTTGACCTTTTTAATCTCGGCAGCAGTACCCACAAGAGCCAGGAAACGCACTCCGCCTTCCTCAAAAAGCGAGCGGATTTTCTGCATATACACGGCACACTCACCCGAAATGATGTATGACAGATTATAAATCATATATCCGCCACCTTTAGCAAATATCGGAGATGAACTGGGAGAAAACGGATTGCCATCATTTTGGGGAGGGACAGTCATTTCCATCCCGTCAACAGCATCCAGTGACATTACGTTATACTTCACAGCGAGCGCTTCTACAGCTTCTTCAAGACCTGACGTGTATGTGCCCACACAGCCAATCACACCCGACAAGGGCGGCATAGCCATTCCTTGCTCATAGCGTGCCGCCAACACATTGTGCAAGCGAAAACTTTTAAGCGAATAGTCACGCAACGGCTTATAGATAGCAGTTTGAGAAAGAACACCCCATGCGCTGCTTTCGCGGGCAAAAGTGAGCAAACGTCCCAACTTCTCATCTTCGCCTTGCATCAGCTGCGCGACCGACAGTTGTCCACTAGCGTTGATGGCAAATTTGAAACTTGCCCAAAGTTCGTTTTCACACGCCACCAAAGCGGTGTAATGGCCAGTACGCCACTCGTGATATGACGCGAATTCAAATTCAAGTTTTGTGCCGTTGGCAATGGTTTTGCATGTGCCCATCATGTTGAGCGCGGCATCATAGCACTCGATGCAACACTCGGGCTCATAGTCCAACGAGGTATTCATCTCGACACACACATTAATTTTGTTTGTCGACGCATCGACCATGCTCACATCCACGCCAACGCCCTTGACGCTCTTGATCTCGCGTTTGCGTATAATTCTGAACGGTACAATAATGTATGGGCCCACCTCTTCATGTTCGGTCGGCTCGTCTTCATCATAAAACTTGACATTGGCCAACATCACAAAGTAACGGCCGATCATGTCGTCATATTTGTCAAATTTGAAATCAACGTCAAAGTCGATATACTCTTCAACAAGAACGCGAGACACTTTGATGGGCACGGGGCATCCCACCTTATACAACGCCACTGTCACGTTGTCGGTATAGCCCGATTTTTCAGACCGAGCCATAACAACATCCATTTTCAAACTCGGGTCAGTAACATTTTCGTCAACCAACACACTTACATGTTTTGTCAACGGGCGACCAAACATGCATGCGTTGATTTCCATGAATTTCAACTCGGCATCACCCATTGCGGGTACAACATAACTGTTGCCCGAGAAGTTGAGCAACGAAAGATCTGATTTTGACATCTCGGCATTTTCAAACACCGATAAGTCGTGTGCGCCTTCATAAGGAAGTATCGCATGAGGAGTTTCAATTGTGTTTTGCATATATTTGAGGGGTTTAAATTAATCTGTGTAAAAATTTAAGAGGGCAAGAGTTACTACCACCGGCTATTGCCATGTGGCAGAGTGACATTTTTCACGAAATAAAGTCGAAATTTGCGAAGCGAGACTTAATTGGAACTGTCGTTGGCAGCACATTCGCAATGCGTACTCAAAGAACCGACATGCAACAATGCTCGCGTGAACCCAAACGAGTGGGGCCACAATGCCATTGATACCGCGATATTCTTTGATTTACGTGTCATAGTTGATAAAAATAAAAGTTTAATGCTGTCTAAAAACAAGTGCTTCAATACAAATTTAAACATTTTTTCTTATTCTGCAAAATTACAGCATAACTTTTTTGCGTAAATACAACACCCACCTTGTCTTTTTCTGACACTCGCGGTTAAAAATATTGAAGTAAACTTCTTATTTCTCGCTCGTTTGTGCTTATCTTTGTTATTTGATTTATTATATGTATCGCGACAAAACAAAATAACATTATTATATGACAACATTTCAATCTCATTTGCGCAGCATCATCTCGCTCATGATGCTCGGTTTCATGTCGTTGAGCATCGTTGCCAACGATGTCACAGAAGCCAACCCCGGCTCGTTTTCTTATGACCTCGACAACGGTCGCAGGGTCATCATCACGGTTATCAACGACGATGTTATCAAGGTGTCGAACATTGACATCAAAAACGGCGAAAAAGTACCCGTCTCTCAGTCGGTGATTCTTGCTCCCAAAGATTTTGAAGGCGAAACTGCCGAAATCGGCGGCAAAGCCGTTATCTCGACCGGCAAGGTTATGACCTCAGTTGACAAGCAATCGGGTGCTGTTACCATTCAAGCCGACGACATCACTCTTTTTGATAACGGTAAACGCGACTACGACAATAACCGCCGACTCATCGAGTTGCGCACTTTTAGCCAAGGCTCTTTCCACGGTGCAGGCGAACGCGGTTTCTCGTTTGACCTCGCTGGCGACACTTTGGTCATGTACAACAAGCAAAACTATGGCTACAAAAAGACCGAAGAACGCATCAAGCAAATGAACATCAGCGTGCCGATGTTTATTTCGGCCGACGGTTACGCAGTGCTCTTTGACGACTATGCCGCCGCCGAGTTGATTATGGGCGACCCCATTAAATATGTATCGGAAACCACCGAGCCCATTTCTTATTACTTCATCTACGGACAGACTCTCGCAGGCGTTGTGGGCCAATACACCGACCTCACAGGCCGCCAGGAGTTACCTCCGTTCTGGGCATTGGGCTACATCACTTCAAAATATGGCTACAAGACTGCCAAAGAAACTACCGGCGTGATTGACACTCTCAAAATGAACAATTACCCCGTTGACGGCGTGGTACTCGACCTTTATTGGTATGGCAAAGAAGAAGACATGGGACGACTTGCATGGGAGCCCGAACAGTGGCAAGACCACACCAAGATGTTGTCTTCTCTCAAGAAAAAAGGCGTGAACACAGTGATTATTTCGCAACCCTATGTACTCAAAAACGGCAAAGCCATTGACAACTACAACGAGTTGTCGCCTCGTGGCATGTTCTGCCGCGATGCCGAGGGCAACACCCACGATGTAACTATTTGGGTGGGCACAGGCGGTATGTTTGACGTGTCAAACCCCGACACTCGCCAATGGTTGCGCGACCGCTACAAACTCCTCACCGACGAGGGCGTTGGCGGCTGGTGGGGCGACTTGGGCGAACCCGAGGTACACCCCGAAACCATCTACCACCACAACGGTCTCACTGCTCGTCAATATCACAATCTCTATGGCAACGATTGGAGCCGCATCATCTATGACCTATACAAAGAAGATTATCCCGAAACACGCCTCATGACACTCATGCGCGGCGGTACAGCCGGTTTGCAGCGATACAGTGTGTTCCCATGGTCAACCGATGTTTCTCGCTCTTGGGGCGGCTTGCAACCTCAAGTAACCATTATGCTCAACTCGGGCCTCAGCGGCTTGGG
>JAFPCM010000005.1 GCA_017390185.1 Muribaculaceae bacterium | reverse complement strand
AATGACCAATCAGAAAATATGATAAGCATTAAAAACATCACCCGCGATTTTGGTACATTGCAAGTACTTAAAGGCATAGACCTCGACATTAACCGTGGCGAGATTTTGTCGATTGTGGGTCCGAGTGGAGCCGGCAAAACAACATTGTTGCAGATTATCGGCACTCTTGACCGTGCGACATCGGGCAGTGTGATGTATGATGGCGAAGATGTGATGCGATATAAAGACACGCAGTTGGCTCAATTTCGCAACCTTCACATTGGATTTGTGTTTCAGTTTCATCAGTTGCTTCCCGAGTTTTCGGTGTTGGAAAATGTAGCGATGCCTGCGCTCATTGGAGGCAAGAAACACAGCGAAGCCTATGCGCGTGCCAAGGAATTGGTCGAATATTTGGGCTTGGGTCAGCGACTCGACCATCGTCCCTCGCAGTTGTCGGGAGGCGAGCGTCAGCGAGTGGCTGTGGCTCGAGCATTGGTCAATAATCCATCGGTCATACTTGCCGATGAACCTTCGGGCAGCCTCGACAGTCACAATCGTGCCGAGTTGCATCAGTTGTTCTTTGACCTGCGTCGCGACTTGGGACAGACATTTGTGATTGTAACCCACGACGAGTCGCTTGCAGCCGATACCGACCGCATTGTGCACATGCAAGACGGCCGCATTGTAAATATTTCAAAAAACATTGTAACCCCATGAAACTCTTCAAGGCAGTCATATTATCGCTCATAGCCATTGTGGCCACATCGTGTGGCGACAGCGGTCCTTATAGCGACAAGATTGCACTCTATGATATTGTGACATTTGACGGACAGACTGACCAAGGTGCCAAGTTCTCATTTCAGCAGGTTGATGACTCGCCAGTTATTGAATTGTTGGCCCCTGGAGTGGTGTTTGACGAGCAAAAAGTGCGCAAAAATCAACGTTTGCTCATCGGTTATTATCCCGTATCGGGCAAGGCCTATGAGTCGGGCGAAATAGACTTTTTCGGTTATTCGCAGGTATATCATAACGAAGCGATGGTCAGAACCGACAAACAAATCGTGGGGTGGGACAAAACTCCGGTGTATCTCAACAGTATGTGGCGTTCGGGAAATTTCCTCAACATGAATCTGCTCATTGATCATTCAAACCAAACTCGTCGCATGGAGTTGCTCGTTGACCAAAGTACGCTAAATGACCCTATGCCTCACATTTATTTTGCTCACGACCTGCTTGGCAGTCCCCAGAGCTATAGCAGTCAGACATATGCGTCGTTTGACTTGTCAAGGGTGTGGAATCTGGAAACTTGTGAAGGCGTTATTGTTCACATTAACGATTCAAACTTCCAAAAAGAAACTTATCAATTTGTAAAGACCCATTAAGCACTATATGAAAAAATCAATAAACATACTTATTGCAATGCTTGCTGTAGTGTTGAGTTCATGCAACATTTCATATCCCGAGGCCGATGACAAAGGATATATTGACATCGTTACTTTTGTCAGCACAACAAGCAATACTGCAACATTTGAAATGCAGCAACGCGACGATTCGCCCGTCATCACCTATGTGGCGCGTGATCTCTCGGTTGATACCTCATACTGTCCGCGCGGCACTCGTCTGCTATTGGCCTACGCGCCTATTTCGGGCGAACCCTACAAGAGCGGTTACATACATGTGTTGGGCATGCAAGGTGTTTACAATGCCAAGGTTAAGCAGGCAGCAATACCCAAAGATTGGGATTCCAACGGCATATTCTTGCTTGAGATGTGGCGTTCGGGAAATTATATCAACATTTCAAGTGTCATCACCTCAGTTGATGTGCCCAAGCGTTATGACCTCTTGGTTGACCCGACCACAATCGATAACGAGTTTCCGCAACTCTATGTGGTGTTTGAAAACGAGAAAATCAACGAAACCGAGCGAGCCTATTTTGCCTCATTTGACATAAGCAGCGTGTTAAGCAAGCCCACATGCTCGGGTGTTGTGGTAAACCTCAAAGACTCTAATCAGAGCAACAATCAGATAACATTTGAAAAGAAACAATAACAATAAAACATCATAAACAATGGAACAAAACAAGAAAAACGAAATCAAGATCGAAATCACTCCCGAAGTGGCTGGTGGTACATACTCAAACCTCGCCATGATTGCTCACTCGGCAAACGAATTCTTTGTTGACTTCATTTCATTGGCTCCCAACATGCCTCAGGCAAAGGTTCAAAGCCGCATCATCATGTCGCCCGAAAACGCAAAAAACCTTCTTTTTGCACTTCGCGACAATATTGCAAAATATGAAGCCACTTTTGGCGAAATAACTCGCAAACAACCCATTAACAACGGAAATAACAACAACGGCGAAATTCCCAATCCCTTCATCATGGGTGGTAACGCTTAATAAAACAGCATTATGATACAAAACAATCTCACCATATACAACTCGCTCACACGCTGCAAAGAGTTGTTCAAACCCTTGCACGAAGGTCGCGTGGGAATGTATGTGTGCGGTCCCACAGTTTATGGCGATGGTCACTTGGGCCATGCTCGACCAGCAATCACATTTGACATTCTCTATCGTTACCTCACACACCTCGGCTACAAGGTGCGCTATGTGCGCAACATTACCGATGTGGGCCACCTTGAGCATGATGCCGACGAAGGCGAAGACAAAATCGCTAAAAAGGCACGCCTTGAGCAGCTTGAACCCATGGAAGTGGTGCAACACTATCTCAATCGCTATCACGGCGCAATGAAAGAACTCAATGTGTTGCCTCCTTCAATCGAGCCTCACGCATCGGGCCACATCATCGAGCAAATCGAATATATCAAGAAAATTCTTGAAAGCGGATATGCCTACGAAAGTCAGGGTTCGGTTTACTTTGATGTACCTAAGTACAACCGCGACCACAACTATGGCAAACTCTCGGGCCGCAATATCGACGAACTTCTCGCCACTACACGCGCTCTCGACGGTCAGCAAGAAAAACGCAACCCCGCCGACTTTGCATTGTGGAAGAAAGCGGCTCCCGAACACATCATGCATTGGCCCTCACCATGGAGTGAAGGTTTCCCCGGATGGCACCTTGAATGCTCTACTATGGGCGAAAAATATCTCGGTGAGAAATTTGACATCCATGGCGGTGGCATGGACCTTATGTTCCCCCACCATGAGTGTGAAATCGCGCAGTCGGTGGCACACAACGGCAGCGAAACCGTTCACTATTGGATGCACAACAACATGATTACCATCAACGGACAGAAGATGGGTAAGTCGCTCGGCAACTTCATCACACTCGACGAGTTCTTCACAGGCTCTCACAAGTTGTTGACACAGGCCTATTCGCCCATGACCATCCGTTTCTTTGTGCTTCAGGCACAATATCGCAGCACTCTTGATTTCAGCAACGAAGCGCTCCAAGCATCGGAAAAAGCATTGCAACGCATGCTCGAAGGTTGGAAACGCCTCCAGGATCTCAAAGCGTCAGAATCATCGTCAATCGATGTTTCTCAACTCAAGGCCAAATGCTATGAAGCCCTTGACGACGACTTGAATACCCCCATCGTTATTGCCCACCTCTTTGAGGCATGCCGATTGATTAACCTCGTTAACGACGGCAACGCCACAGCCACTGCACAGGATATCGAAACTCTCAAAGAATTGTTCAATACATTCATGGTTGAGATTTTGGGTATTCGCACAGAAATCGTAGCAGGTGCCGGCAATGCCGACGCTATGCGTCCCTTTGAAGAAGCTATTGACCTTTTGTTGCAGATTCGCTCTGAGGCCAAAGCAAAAAAAGATTGGGCGACAAGCGACCTCATTCGCAACCGTTTGGCCGAAATCGGCTTCAATGTCAAGGACACCAAAGACGGCTTTGAGTGGTCATTAAAATAAAATAGACATGAAACTTTCGGCATCATTGTGGAAGGGACATGTGGCAATGCTTTTTGCCAACATGGTGTGGGGTATAATGTCACCCGTTTCCAAGACTGTGTTGATGTCGGGATTAATATCTCCTATTGCTCTCTCGGCTATGCGCATAGCCGGGGGAGCTTTATTGTTTTGGCTTTGCTCGTTGCTATTACCTCGCTCGGTGGTAAAGCGCGAGAAAGTGGCACCTCGCGACATGCTCAAAATTTTCATGGCATCGTTGCTCATTATTACGGCCAATCAGGCGCTGTATATCATTGGCATAGGATTTACGAGTCCCATTGACTCGTCGGTGATGAGCACCATAACGCCCATTTTCACAATGATATTTGCCGCCATATTCATATCGATGCCCATCACTTGGCTCAAAGCGTCGGGGGTGGCATTAGGTCTTGGCGGGGCGTTGATGCTTGTGTTGTCTGACCCTGGAGGCGACACCCATGCCTCAAATCAGCTTTTGGGCGACAGTCTT
>JAFPCM010000044.1 GCA_017390185.1 Muribaculaceae bacterium | reverse complement strand
GTAACGTGTAACATTACCACTCTCATGTGCTGTTGTGTAAACTGCTCGACTATCTACATCGTTTGTTTTTATTGATGCATCAATGGTCAACAGCACCACTCCATCATCATCATCACCATAAACTTGCTCGTCTTTACAAGAGCCTACAACTAATATTAACGACAATATCAACAATGATTTCAAAGTTGCCTTCAGGCCACTAATTGGGGGGGGTAATTTACTCATATTCAACATCTTATAACTATGTATAACTTTTCACGATATTAATATCAACGCAAATATAATACAAATCGGCCTAAATGAGTAGACATCGGTTATTTTTTAACACATTTACACACTCTATGCAAATTATATTGGCAGTGGCTTTGTGGAGTGATGAGAGATATAGAAGAAATGGGAGAAATAAGTAACAGCTGACGCTGATTATCGGTCAACTAAAGGTCTCTCAACTCTCAATTCTCAACTCTCAAAGGGGGTCTGAAACATAATTCTTATTTTTGCTCTTTAAATTATCATAATTATTCTGCTCAAGTTTTTTGGCAATATCACTACTAATGTGTACTTTAGCGAAATAAAATTCCAACATAGTCAATAATAACTTAAATCATATTTTTCATGAAAAAATTTCTCATTCTATTGTCTTTTGTGGCCTCTGTGTTGACAATGGCAGCTCAACCGTTATTGGTGGGACACCGTGGCAGCTATTGGGGTGTTGAAAACACCGCCGAAGCATTTATCAACGGTGCTAAAAAAGGATATCATTATCTTGAATGTGATGTCAAAGTTGCCGGCGACGGCACTCATGTCCTTTCGCATGACGATTCTACTTCGCGATTAGGAGGCTCGTTAACTATCGCTTCTTCAACTCTCACACAACTCAAAGCCGAGACCTATACCCAAACCCGTGGTGGTGTTACCTACACAGGACAAATCTGTACTTTGTCGGAATACCTTGCCATTTGCAAAGAATATAACGTAAAACCCGTTATCGAGCTCAAATGGGCTACAGGTATCAACAGCAACGACTGCTCGGGCATTCCCGCGCTCATCAAAGTGATTGAACAAGGCGGATTCCGCAACACATGCGTTATCTTGACATCAATGAAACCATGCCTTGAATACATTCGCAAAAACTACCCCGACATCACCCTTCAATTCCTCACTGGTCAGTATTGGGCCAACCACTTTGACTGGTGCGTTGAGTTGGGCATGGATGTTGACATCGAGTCGGGCTACTTTGACAAATCAACTGTAGAAAAATTTCACGACGCAGGCCTCAAAGTGAATGTGTGGACTGTTAACTCCAATGCCAACTACAAAACCTATGGCAACTATGGCTGCGACTTCATCACCACCGACTACATTGACACGACCACACTGCCCGAACTTGATGCTTCGGTGACATTTCCGCCCAACACCATCGACTATCCCAAAGTTGAAGCTACCGTTCAAGATTACTTTTATCCCGACCAAATTCTTGATTCAAAACCCCAATTGATTCCCGAAT
The DNA here is from genome assembly GCA_017390185.1 of Muribaculaceae bacterium. Lineage (GTDB taxonomy): Bacteria > Bacteroidota > Bacteroidia > Bacteroidales > Muribaculaceae > RGIG4079. Next base: position 2,526 of record JAFPCM010000044.1, on the reverse strand, counting down.
CAGTTGCCACAAACCGTGCATTGCTACGCAACGGCAAATGGTATGTTCTCACTAACAATCTTGCAGGCGGCGATAGCCCCGAAATCAATATTTACGATGCCAAAACCGGACAATGGATAAAGAAAATCAACACAACTGGCGTTAACGGCGGTGATGTGCTCATCAACGACATCGCATTCAGCGCCGACGGTATTTTGCTCGGTTGCAACAAAGCCACAATCGGCAACGGAATATGGAAAATCTACAAATGGGCCAACGATGATGCTACACCCCAAGTGTATAGCCAAATTGACAAAGCCCCCACGGCAGCAAATTGGACCGACGCAGTTTTGGGCGCAAGCTTCGCAGTAAGCGGTCGCCTAAACGACCTTCAAGTTTACACTCTCGCCTACTCGGCATCGGCAACAAATCTCACCTATGAGGTTGCCGGCTTCAAAATGACAAACGGTGCAGCATCGCAAGCAGTGTTTGCCAGCAACGCCGCATATACAGCACAAGCATGGGGCAATCCCAAACTAATGGTAACACCCTCGTCACGCGACAATGTGTTGCTCTCAAACACACCCTCGGCAATGCCCGAATTTACCTTTGATTGGAGCGGCAACTCCGCCTCAATGATTGAATATGACAAAATCAACGATGCGTCAATTTCAAGCATCTCATTCTTGCGTTTCGGCTCTCGCGTTCTCGCCTACTCAGCTTCAGTTGCCGACAGCAAATTGACAACCGTTATGCACGACGCAACCGACTCGATCGGCAATCTCGTTGCAGCATCGCCCACATTGCTGACACGCAACGCTCCCGAAGGCTATTTTACAACTGCAATGGAACTCGCCGACGGCTGCATCAACCTCTACACCTATGCCGACAGCAAAGGGTTCTCATTTCACAAAGTGGCAGTTGATTACAACTCTGGGCAACCCGTAGCCGAGGCCGACTTCCAACTCGAATTATTGTGGGAAAACAGTCTTAATAAAAACAATGCTCCTCAACACATTGACGGCACTAATGCCCAACAAGGCGGTGCTGCAAACGGACGTTTCTATATCAACGACTGCGCTGATGAGAAAATATACATCTTTGACAAAACCGGTTGCCTCGGCAGCATTCCCGGTGGTAAAGGCTGGGGTTGCGCACTCGACGATGCAGGAAACATCATTGTCCGCAATGACAAAGACACCGGCACCGACCACTCGCTCATAATCTATCCTGCCGGAGCTACAGTCGAAAATCCAGGAACACCCGTCAGCCTCAATGTCACAGTTCCGTTAGACGGACAGACCAACTTCATTTCAGCATCGGGCGATGTGATCGGCAAAGGCGGCAATATCTACATGTGGCCCAACGCCAAAACCGCAATCAACATCATCACAATGGAAAACGGAGCCATTACCTCGTGTCTTAAATCACAAGAAATCTCTATCAAAGGCTCAACAGCCGGCATTGTAATACCCATCAACAACAACCGCCAAAATTGGATGTACCAAGTGCGCAACAACGGATATTACCTTTATAATGGCGGCGACAATGTAGACATTCTTGCCGGACGCGGAACTACCTCAGCCCCCGCACGCAACAACACCGTAGGCGGAGAGTATTTCACCCTCTCGGGACACAAATTATTTATCCACAATAGTGGGGCCAATTATATGGGCGGATTTACCATTCGCGATCTCACCGACGACGAAGTAATCACATCGGTTAACCCCATCGGCAACATGGGTTATGTAACTGGCGGCAACTACTCGGTAGCAAACTGGCTCTTCGCCGAGAAAATCAACGAAAGCAGTTGCTACATCTATCAATACTGCCCCGCCAACGGTATGGCTATGTATCGCCTCGTTGACCGAAAATCGTCAATCGAGAGCATCGCATCACCCGCAACCGACAACTGCCTCAAAGTGTATCCCAATCCCGCCACCACCGCAATCAATGTGACCAACGGTAGCAAATTGGGCAGCCTCACAGTTTTCTCAATGACAGGAACACAAATGGTTCCCACCATTGACTATATCGACCAAAACAACGCTACAATCAACATCAGCGCCATGCCCGCTGGCATCTATTTTGTTCACGATGCCAACACTGGCACAACTGCCAAATTCATAAAGAAATAAAGTGCTATACTTTCACATTTGCGAAAAAATAGTTACCTTTGCCCCCGCAAACTGCGGCGGGGTGTAGCACAGTTGGCAGCGCGCCACGTTCGGGACGTGGAGGTCGGAAGTTCGAGTCTTCTCACCCCGACATAAAGCCACAGCGGCAATGCCGCTCGTGGCTTTCTTTTTGGGAACTATAACTTTGTTGGCACAAAGACAGTCATAACAAACTGATTATTATAACCTCACCCCCTCCGAACTCGCGAGCTCGTTCTCGTCCCCCTATCCACTTCGTGGCAGAGGGACACTTGACAACACAACGACCCCGGAAACACTAGGTTTGTGCACCAGCAAGTCCTCCACTGCTTTTTGCGGAGAATTTTCGGAGCAAAAAATAGGGGAGGTGGGGCAAAGCCCCGGAGGGGTT
>JAFPCM010000004.1 GCA_017390185.1 Muribaculaceae bacterium | reverse complement strand
TTGGTCGCCCTGCGATATCACCATATCCATCAGTCGGCGGCGTTCCTCGCTCGTGCCGCGAATCAGGTCAATATCCTGTGGCGACACCATCACAAGCGGGAATTTACCTATATGCTCACTCAGTTTGGCATACTCTTTACCCTTGCGTTTCAGAGTTTTGCGACGGCCTTTTGCCATACCCATCGACACATCTTCGTCAATGCCGCGACGCTCATAGCGAGCTTGAATCATGCAGAAATCTTGCTCTCGGCGCATGAGCATGGCATCAGTGACACCGCTGAAACTCTTGCAGAAACTCATGTAGTGAATGGCATCAAGCAGATTACTCTTGCCCATGCCATTGTTGCCCAACAGACAATTAACCTTGGGCGAAAACTCCAAACGAGCCTCCGCTATGTTTTTGAAATTGTTTATAGTCAAGCTTTTGAGCAGCATTATTGCAACCCTTCAAGAATGCGTTTCAACACCACTTGCGCCGAAATCTCACGATTGGCAGCCTCAGGAATAACAATTGAGCGAGGACTTTCAATCACATCGTCGCTCACAATCATATTGCGGCGAACGGGCAGACAGTGCATGAAAAATGCATTGTTGGTCAACGCCATCTTCTCGGCTGTGATGGTCCATGAGCGGTCTTGGCTCAACACCTTGCCATAGTTGGGGTCGGCATAGGCGCTCCAATTCTTGGCATACACAAAGTCGGCACCTGCCAATGCCTTGTCTTGGTCATATTCCACGCGAGCGTTGCCCACAAATCGGGGGTCAAGTTCATAGCCCTCGGGGTGAGTAATCACAAAGTCATAGCCGGTGGCATTCATCCACTCGGCAAACGAGTTGGGCACAGCCTGCGGCAATGCCTTGGGGTGAGGAGCCCATGTCAGTACGATTTTGGGGCGTTCCACCTCCTTAAACTCCTCGATAGTGATGAGGTCGGCAAACGATTGCAACGGGTGACCGGTGGCAGCCTCCATCGAGAACACCGGGCGGCCCGAGTATTTGATAAACTGATTTATGATTTTTTCTTCATAATCATCGGCTTTTGACTCAAAGCGGGCAAACGCACGAACACCAATCACATCGCAGTAGCACCCCATCACGGGAATTGCTTCGAGCAAATGTTCGGGCTTGTCGCCGTCCATAATCACGCCACGCTCGGTTTCGAGTTTCCATGCACCTTGATTGACATCGAGCACAATCACGTTCATGCCCAAGTTCATCGCAGCCTTTTGGGTACTCAAACGGGTGCGCAATGACGAGTTGAAAAATATCATCAACAACGTCTTATTTTCGCCCAAATGCTTGTAACCAAAACGATTTGCCTTAACTTCAAGAGCCTCCTTAACGGCCTCTTGCAGATTGCCAATATCTTTAACCGAAGTAAAATTTCTCATCTTTATATATTTGTTGTTTTAATTCATATTTAGCCGATAGGCAATGACGGGCCGCCGACCCGCCAACATAAGTTTATTACAAAATTCTCAAAAATTATTGACATTTGCAAGAAATTGCACCTAAATGGCAAAATCTTTCTCAAAAAACGAGAATTACCCAACGGTACATAAGTACAGATTAATTCCGCGCCAGCCTTTAAGCCTTATTTTGATGGGAAGTGCCAGCAAGTCCTCCACTGCTTTTGCGGAGCAAAAATAGGGGAGGTGGGGCAAAGCCCCGGAGGGGTTTAGAGTAAACTAAGTCAACAATATAATCACCTAAACAAAAAGGCGCCTCAATTGAGACGCCTTCTATTGTAGAGTTATCGCTGTGTTATTCTTTCACCCACTCTTTTCGAGTTGAACCGTCACTCATCTTGATGATATTGAGACCAGGAGCAGGCTTGCTCATCAACTTGCCATTGGCGTCATAGCGAGCCACCTCATTTGCTGCAACCTCATTTGCAACAACACCATCAACGCCCACAATGTTATAGAATTTCTTCCAGACATCGGCAGATTTATACACCGACAAACAGCCTTCAGGTACGCTTAGTTTAGCTGTAGAATATATGCCCGAAGAAAAGACAGAAGAGCCAGAGCAGGAG
>JAFPCM010000043.1 GCA_017390185.1 Muribaculaceae bacterium | reverse complement strand
CATTCTGTCTAATTCATTTATGACACGGCGTGCCGTGTCCCTACAAAACGACCTCAATTCCGCATTCCGCACTCCTCACTCCGCATTAAATAGGTTTCGCACTAATGTTATATGTGGTAGTTTTTTGTGGCGAGTTGTTGTGAGAGGTTGTTGAGGGTTGTTGTGATGTCGTTTTGTGAGTGTTCTTTTCCGGGGTAAATCTCATATTTAGGGCGGGCGGTGAGGGGTGAAATGTTGGGCATCACCACATTTGCCCCCGACAGAATGCCGTCGAGATAGCCTGTTGGCGATAGCGATGCCAACGCAGTGGTGGCAGGGATATTGGCATTGGGGTGCATCAGTCGGGTTATCGCAATCACAGCGAGAGTGAGGCGGAGGTCGCCAGTGGGAGCAGAGCCTAATGGAGTGTCGGGGTGGGGTATAAACGTGCCTATCCCTATCATTGCCGGACGGATTTCTTGCATCAATAACAAATCTTCCACGAGGAGGTCAATCGTTTGACCGGGCACACCCACCATCATTCCCATGCCGGCTTGATAGCCTATCCGGGTGAGCGTTTTGATGCAGTCGATGCGATTGGCGTGCGACATCTCCCCGGGGTGTATCTGCTCGTAGAGGTCACGGTTTGCCGCCTCGTGGCGTAGCAGATAGCGCGAAGCCCCGGCCTCGTAAAGTCGTTGATACGATTCGGCCTTTCGTTCGCCAAGCGAGAGCGTTATCGCCGCTTCGGGACATTGGTGGCGTAGTTGTGAAATGAGATTGACCAATCTCTCGTCGGTAAATGCTGCATCTTCGCCACCTTGCAGCACGAAGGTGCGCAATCCTGCGCTATAGCCATCTTTGCAACAAGCGAGAATCTCCTCGTCGGATAGACGATAGCGCGAAGCGTTTTTGTTGTCGCGTCGCAATCCGCAATAGTTGCAGTTATTACGGCAGTAGCTGCTTATCTCGATGAGCCCGCGAGTGAAAATGCCAAACCCAAACTGCTCGCGTGCAATTTGGGCGGCTTTATCTCTTAATTGATTAAACGTGTTGTCATCGCCACAAGCCGCAAGCAATCGTCGAAGCCCCTCGGCCTCAATCGCATGCTCACCCGCCAACTGTTTAATCAATTTAATCATATCTTGAGAATTAAGAGTTGTGACTCATTCTTTTATGACACGGCACACCGTGCCAGAAATGAATTAGACAGAATGACAGAATGAACATAAAGGCTACGCGTGGAAATTATGAATTATGCATTATGAATTATGCATTAATCTTTGTTCAGTGGTTCGCGGCTTTTGAGCGCGTCGCTGAAAATCTTGCGGCCGGAGTCGTAGGCAGTGTGAAGGCTCGGACCTGAGATGCAGCCACCTTCGCACGCCATCACCTCAAGGAATTGTGCAGGCGATTTGCCGGTCTTACCATAAGCCTTGAGCAATGCCACAGTCTTTTTGTCGAGGTTAGAGATTTGTTGGTGAGTGAACGAGAATGCGCCATTCACATGAGCGGCAACGGCTGCCGTTACGCCACCATTTTGTGCAAATCCGTGCGCCTCGCGTGCCACCTTGATGGGCAGACGGAACACCTTGTCCTCATCGAGCAATATATCCATGCCCTCAAACACCGATTGCAATTCTTCAAACGTCATCACATAGTCGACCGCATCGTCCTTGCGCGCCTCTTTGCGTTTGGCGATACATGGACCTATAAACACCACCTTGGCGTTGGGGTATTGCTCACGCACAATTTGGGCAGTGTAATACATTGGCGAACGTGTGCTCGAGATGTATTGCTTGAGTTCGGGCGCATGCTTTTCGGCCATTTCGATATATGACGGACAGCACGAAGTGGTCATGAATGGTTGACCTTCGTCGAGCTTCTCTTTGAGTTCTTCGCTCTCTTTCTTGGTAGTCACCACCGCACCGCGAGCCACCTCTATCACATCGGCAAAGCCTATCTCTTTTATCGAGTTGTAGATAAATTCGGCAGGGGCTTTATATTGCGAGAGGATAGCGGGAGCCACCATCGCAATCACTTTCTCGCCACGTTTGATGCTTTGGAGAATGTCGAACACTTGCGAAATCTCGAAGATGGCACCAAATGGGCAACTGTTCAAGCACTTGCCGCAATAGATACACTTCGACTCGTCGATATGTTCCACACCGAATTCATCTTTGCTGATAGCGCCCACAGGGCAAGCCTCCTCGCAAGGAATGGGAATGTGCACGATAGCATGGTAGGGGCAACTGTTGAAGCATTTGCCGCAGCTGATACATTTCGACTTGTTGATGCGACCTTGGCTCGTTTCCGAGTCAAACTCTATGGCATCTTTGGGGCAGTTGAGCGAGCAGGCACGCGCCACACAACCACGACAAAGGTTGGTGATTTGATAGTTGGTGCGCACACACGATGAACAAGCCTCATCGACCACACACATTATGTTTTCGCGAGTCTTTTCGCGATTGAGTGCTCGGCGAGCATATTCCGATAATGGGGTCAACTCGTCGTCTTCGTCGCTCATGTCAAATCCCATCAACGGGAGTGACTTATATTTCCACACGGCACGTTCCTTGTGAATACAACAACGGCCCATCGTGTGCGACTTGCGAGGACTTAATTCAAGGGGTAAACGGTCGATTTTCTCAACCAACTCATTTTCATTCCATAATTTGATGAGGCGGGTCAATAATCGTTGACGCACAATCATCACATTGTTACGTATAGCCATAGATTGGTAAATTATTCTGCAAAATTAGCATTTTTTATACTAATAAAGGAATATTCCCCTATTTATTTTTTGACAGAAAGAGATAATTAATGCGGAGTGAGGAGTGCGGAGTGGCTTTGACAGAATGACAAAATGACAAAATATTATTGAGGGAAATATTCCT
>JAFPCM010000042.1 GCA_017390185.1 Muribaculaceae bacterium | reverse complement strand
CTTCTGACCACCACACTTATACTGACCCCGAAGAAGTTATCGACTTCGCTACTCGCACAGGTTGCGACAGCCTCGCTATCTCAATCGGTACTTCTCACGGTGCTTACAAGTTCACTCCCGAACAATGCACTAAGGACGAAAACGGCAAGCTCGTTCCTCCTCCCTTGGCATTCGACGTATTGAAGGCAGTTGAAGAAAAACTCCCCGGATTCCCCATCGTTCTCCACGGTTCTTCTTCAGTTCCCCAAGACGAAGTTGAAACTATCAACGCTAACGGCGGTGCTTTGAAAGCAGCTATCGGTATCCCCGAAGAATGGTTGCGCGAATCAGCTAAATCTGCTGTTTGCAAAATCAACATCGACTCTGACAGCCGTCTCGCTATGACTGCTGCTATCCGCAAAGTCTTTGTTACTAACCCCGCTGAGTTTGACCCCCGCAAATATCTCGGTCCCGCTCGCGACAATATGGAAAAACTCTACAAGCACAAAATCGTTAACGTGCTTGGTTCTGCTGGTCAAGCCGAATAATTATCCAATCCATATCGATAATTCAAGAGTGCGTCTAAAATGGCGCACTCTTTTTTTATGTCTCAACAACTTTTTGTAACTTTGGCAAACAGATTATTATAAATGCGATAGTTACCATGAAAAAGATTTTCACAATTTCAATTTTTATCATAGCCACATTGTCGGCATTGGCAGTTAGCCCCTCGGGAACTCTCCCCATCATGTATATCAACACTAGCTCGGCCATCACATCAACCGAAAACTATATCAGCGCGACATTCTACATCGACGCACTCTCAACCGGATATGCATCAACCGGCTCGGCAGACAGCCCCATAGATATGAAAATTCGAGGCCGCGGAAACTCTTCGTGGACCAACTATGACAAAAAGCCCTACCGATTCAAGCTTAACTCGGGCATCAAACTCCTCGACATGCCTAAGAGCAAAAACTACTGTCTCCTCGCTCATGCCGACGACCAAAGCGCATTTTTGCGCAACACACTCGGCTACAAAGCCAGCCAACTCATGAACCTCGCCTACACTCCCGACCGCCGCGCCATCGAATTGGTGCTTAACGGTGAGTATATCGGCGTATATTTTCTCAATGAAACCGTACGCATCGACAAAGACCGCGTTGCAATCACCAAACAAAACGACAACGAGACCGACGCCTCACTTATTACAGGCGGTTGGCTACTCGAAATCGACAATGCCGACGACCCCGCTCAAGTAAAAATCAGCGAAGGCAACGGCAATACTGCACGCTTTAACTACAAAGACCCCGAAGAACTGTCATCGGCACAAACAACATATCTCACCAACCAACTAAACGCTATCAACTCAGCCGTTTATACCGCTGACAAAAACTCATCCGAATGGCAAAACCTCGTGAACATCGACACTCTTGCCCGATTCTATATCGTGCAAGAATTACTTGACAACATCGAGGCTTTCAATTGCAACACCTATCTTTACAAACAGCGTGGCGAACAAAACATTTGGAGTTTCGGACCCGTGTGGGACTTCTCAAATGCCTACCGCCGCACATCACAACAGTTCATCTACCAAAACAATCAACAAGCACAAGTGTGGATTGCCGAGATTGTCAAATTCCCCGCATTCCAGGCCAAGGTTAAAGAACTTTGGGTTGATTTCTATGCCAACAAATATCCCTTGCTCAACAGCCACATTGACAGTTTTGTCAGCACAATGACCACTGCAATAGCAACCGACTATCAGCGCTGGCCGGCTTACGGCACTGCAAATGCAGCCACT
>JAFPCM010000041.1 GCA_017390185.1 Muribaculaceae bacterium | reverse complement strand
ATGCGATACCTTCAAGTGGTTTGAAGTAGTTCATCATTGAGAAGAGACCTTTCTTCATTTCACCACCATACCAAGTGTTGATGATAACTTGTTCTTTAGAAGTGAGGTTGAATACTACTGCAGTTTCAGAGTTGAGACCGAGTTCTTTGTAGTTTTCAACTTTAGCTTTAGAAGCGTTGTAAACAACGAAGTCGGGTTCGAAGTCCTTGAGTTGTTCTTCAGTAGGACGGATGAACATGTTTTTAACGAAGTGAGCTTGCCAAGCAACTTCAACGATGAAGCGAACTTTCAAGCAAGTAGCCATGTTAGCACCGCAGAAACCGTCAACTACATAGAGTTTTTTGTTTGAGAGTGTTTTAACAGCGAGATCCTTGAGAGTGTTCCAAGTTTCAGTTGTAACGGGCTTGTTGTCGTTTTTATATTCTTCAGAAGTCCACCATACGGTGTTTTCGCTTGTAGCGTCTTTAACGATGTATTTGTCTTTGGGTGAACGGCCGGTGTAGATACCAGTCATTACATTTACTGTGTCAAGTTCAGTTGCCTGACCTTTTTCATAGCCTTCAAGACAAGCGCAAGTTTCGTCTTTGTAAAGCTGTTCATAAGAGGGATTGTAAACAACCTCTGTAGTACCTGAGATACCGTACTTGGTTAAGTCAATTTTGCTCATTTTTAAGACTTTAAATTATTGTTGATAAATAAAATTGTATTTCGGTTCAAAATTCGCCTTGTTAAGGCGTTACAAAGATAGTTACTTTTTTCGGGATTTCAATGTTTTAATAAAGAAAAATTTCCTTATTAAATTTATTTGGCAAAATTTTTGATTTAGGGCGCTTAAATCCGGGTTCACACTCTTTGGTTACCTACTATGTGATTTGACGCCGTCGATTAGTTGAAATGTGTCGCGAAGCGATTGTAACGACGAGATATTGTGTGATGAGCGTTGCTCCGCCAGATCACCCCAAGCCTTGCATTCTCATTCTTTTGTTGTCCGTCAAATAGCGGTTTTGGAGGGCTATTTGTGGCGGCCGATTAAATCGGCAGGACTGGTTGGCCGAAGATGTGGAGGTCGGCGGGAAGGGTGTAGGGTAATTTGCCTTGTGTGGCACGTAGTTGGACGAGGAGTTTGCCCACGATGTTGCAACCGAAGTAGTATTTCTTGCCTTCGATCTCAACGAGTTCGGCTCCCCAGTAGAGTCGTGATGCATATCGGGTCTTGGTTGCGTCTTCGACTGGAGTGAGGTTGGTTGAGTGGAGTAGTTTGCGAAATTCGTCCCAGTTTTTGTATTTGAAATTGAGGCAGTATTTCATCCAATCGGTTTGGATTTCTTCCCAGTCGGGTCGGAGGTGTTCTCGGAATTTTGCCTTGTATTCTGTCTTTTTGCGGGCATCTACTCTGCATCCTTGAAACAGGTTGTTTCGGAGCCAATTCTGTCCTTCCTGGCTGTTCACTCGGGGCAGGTGGAAGAGGATTTCGAGTTGACGGAACTCGAAGTCGAGATACTTCATGGTTTTGCCTCCTTTTGGCATCATGGCCATGTTGTCAAACTCGTAAAATGGGGTTCCTTGACGAGTTACGAACGGTGCGCAGGTGTCGGCGGGGTAGAGGCCTAATTTGCCTGGTAGAAACATTTCTTCTTCAGATTGCGGAATGAGGGTTGTGATGTCTCCTGCTGTGGTGGTGAGGTCTTGACGGAGTTTTGAGTCGGACTGGATGCGGTTGTTGATGTACTCAAAAAGTGTGTTTGTTGCCATGAAATAGATGTTTTTGGATTGGTGCTAAGTCGATTTCGCTAAAACAAAGATAGTGAAAAATGTCGAGAAATGCAAATTTTCGGCACTGAATTTTCGGAGGGAGATCGGTGTGCAGGCGTGGTGAGGAATTAGGGATGTGTAGATACACAAAAAGACTAAGCACCTTTGAGATGCTTAGTCGGTTGAAGGTAGCCCATAGGAGAATCGAACTCCTCTTTCAAGAATGAAAATCTTGCGTCCTAACCGATAGACGAATGGGCCAACTGTATCTGACTGCTATTAAGCAGAGATTTTGCTGATGTGGTGAGCGAGTTTGCTCTTGAGGTTAGCGGCTTTGTTCTTAGAGATAGCCTTTTTGCCAGCGAGACGGTCGAGCATAGCAACAACCTTAACGAATGCTGCTTGAGCTTCAGCTTTGTCATGCATTTTGCGGATGCGACGAACGGCGTTACGAGCAGTTTTAGCGTAGTAGCGGTTGTGGAGTCGACGAGACTCTGTTTGGCGGATTCTCTTGATAGCTGATTTATGATTTGCCATTATATTAAATCTTTAATCTTTAAATTTCGTTTTTAATTAGTAGCCCATAGGAGAATCGAACTCCTCTTTCAAGAATTAAAATCTTGCGTCCTAACCGATAGACGAATGGGCCATTGGTTTCAAATGCGAGTGCAAAGTTATATACATTTTTTGATTCCCGCAAATTTTTTTTGCTCAAAAGTGATTTTTCTTGTGATTTTTGCGTTTTTTGAGACTAAAAGGGTGTGGTTTGGCGCTTTATGACTAATTTAGCGGTATAAAATGACTGTCATGCACCGCACGTTACATTGCATAGCTTTACGCACAATTAAATATAATGAGCGGCACTCGATATTGAGTGCCTATTCGCTCGAAACGGGCAAGGTGTCGTTCTTGATACCGGCCGGGGCGGGTCGCGAGGCTGCGCGTCGTCGTGCGCTGCTGATGCCGTTGGGGTTGTTTGAGTGTGAAGCCCATTTGCGTCACGGCCAGGAGTTGTACACGATGAGTCAGCCGCGTGCCGAGGTGGCGCTGCATGGCATACATGCACATCCGGTGAAGAGCGCATTGGCAATGTTTGTGGCCGAGGTGCTTGGCGTGGTGGTGCGCGATAGCGGCCCCGATGAGTTGTTGTATGAGTTTTTGCGACAGTCGATCGAGCGGCTCAATGATGCATCGGTGAGTGTGGCAAATTTCCACATTTGCTTTCTCTATCGTCTTGGTCGGTTTATCGGTATCGAGCCCGATGTAACTACCTATGAGCCGGGACGAGTGTTTGATATGGTTGACGGCACATTCCGTTTGACTGCGCCCATGCATCAGCATTTTTTGTCGCCCGATGAGTCGGCGGTGTTGGCGAAATTGTCGCGCATCACATTTGATAACATGCATCTATATCGGTTTAACCGCGACAACCGCCGTCAGTTGCTCGCACAGATGCTCGAATATTACACACTCCACTACGCTTCTCTATCCTCGCTGAAATCTCTTGATGTCCTCACGGCATTGTTTGATTAGTATTTGTCGGTCAATAGCCAAGATGCATTAATATAACAAAGGCAGTGATTTGTGGTCACTGCCTTTGTTTATTAAAAGAGGGTTTGTTGTCGCGATATTAAGCCAATGCTTCGATGTTGCGTGGGTTGAGGAGTTGTTTGCCCTCGGGGGTGTACATATACTCGATGCGGTCGGCATATGCTTTTTCGATTTTGCCGCGTACCATTTTCATTGTACTGTTAATCATTTGATTCTGTTCGGTGAATGGCTCGGCGAGCACGGCAAAGCAGGTGGGCAACCAGCGGTGGGGGAACATAGTTTCGTATGTGCCGCCTTTGGTGAACATTGCGATGTCGGCGTTGATGAGTTTGAGGGCTTCGATGCGTCCTTCTTCGGTGTTAAGCGTGAGTTTCTTTTCGGCCAATGTGCGTTTGAGGTAGTCTTTGTTGGGCACGATGAGTGCTGTTGTGTAGTTTGACTGATTGTTGTAGAGCATCACTTGGTCGATAGATGGAGCGAGTTGCACCATTGCTTCTTCGATACCTTCGGGGCTGTATTTCTCACCGTCGCTTGAAATGAGGAGGCTCTTGAAACGGCCTTTTACATAGAGGAGACCTTCTTCGGTCATATAACCGAGGTCACCGGTGTAGAGATATCCGTCGCGAACGGTGTCGGCAGTTGATTCGGGATTTTTCCAATATCCGGCCATTACATTTTCGCCTTTGACAACGATTTCGCCCATTTGTCCAAGGGGAAGTTCTTTGCCGTTGTCGTCACAAATTTTGAGGTCGATGGGCTTAACGAGTTTACCGCTTGAGCCGAAACGATATTTTGAGGGACCGTTTGATGAGAGCACGGGAGTTGCTTCAGAAAGACCGTAGCCTTGATACATGGGCATGCCAACGCCCACATAGAATTTCTGCAAGTCTTTGTCGAGCAAAGCGCCGCCGCCGATAAAGAAACGCATTTCGCCACCAAAGTTTTCGCGAACTTTTGAGAAGATGAGTTTGTCAAACAACGCCACGAGGGGTTTCAAGAAAATGCGCCAGCCTTTGCTGTCGAGGTTGCTGTCGCCAAAGTAGGTCTGTTTAACTTTGAGACCGAGGTTGAAGAGGCGTTCGGTAGTTTTGCCTTTGGCGCGAATAGCAGTTTCGATGTTTTTCTTGAATGTCTTGGCCAATGCTGGTACGCTGAGAATGAAGTGGGGGCGAACTTCCTTGATGTTTTGAGGAATGTTTTTGAGTGTTTCGAGTGGAGTGCGGCCCACTTGCACTGTGGCAGCAGTTGCGCCTTGAGCCATCATGATGTAGAAACCTACAACATGGGCAAAGCAGTGGTCGAGCGGAAGAATGATGAGGGTGCGCCAAGTTTCATCGATGTCAACAAGCGTGAGCGACTGTTCGACATTGGCAGTATAGTTGCGGTGAGTGAGCACGACACCTTTGGGATCGGCAGTTGTTCCGCTTGTGTAGGTGATAGTGGCGTAGTCGTTGTTTTGAATTGACTGTGCCACGCTCAAAAATTCTTCCATAGTGTGTGAAGCGAGGAACTCATCGCCCATTTTCAACACTTCTTCAAGTGCGATTTCGCGGTCTTCATATTTTTCTTGTTTGTCAAATACGATGACATATTTCACCTCGGGAAGTTCGTTGATAATAGCACGCACTTTTTTGAGTTGAGTGCCCGATACCATTACATATTTTACATCGCCGTGAGTGAGGCGGAACATGAGGTCGTTGCGCTCTTCGAGTTTGATTGACAGGGGAACATTGACTGCACCGGCATAGAACATTGCAAGTTCGCCGATTACCCACATGTTGCGACCTTCGCTGAGAAGGGCCATGTTATCACCTTTTTTCACGCCGAGAGCTTGAAGACCGGCACCGAGGCGATAAACTTGTTGTTGAACCTGGGTATAGGTTGTGGGTTCAAATTTTTTTCCTGTCTTTTCGAGCAGGAAAGTGTTGTTTGGGTAGCGTTTTACCGACGCTTCAAACAAATCGATAATAGTTTTTTTCATATTGTTTTAAAACGGTAAATATTATACAATACTGGTAGTCAAATAATTATTGTGGTGTTTGTGGGTTGCACAGACACCTGAATTGGCGGTTATGAGAAACTATCTTTAATTGTTATCGTTAAAAATCGTGGCAAGTTATAAAAAATATTGTAGAATGACAAGAAACAGAGCCAAAACATTAGATATTGCTGAAAAAATATGTAACTTTGGCCACGTATGGATTTAGACGAATTGTATTATAGCGCGATAGATTTGCTCACTGAGTTGATAAAGACTCCGTCAGTGAGTCGCGACGAGTCGGCCGCCGCCGATATTGTGGCGCGTTTTCTTGATGAGAACGGCGCATGTGTCGAACGCAGTGGTAACAATGTGTGGGCAATAGCCAATGGGTATGACCAAATGAAACCCACATTATTGTTAAACTCTCACATTGACACCGTGAAACCGGTCGAAGGATGGACCCGCGACCCGTTTGGTGCCGAAATTGATGACCAACAACGCCTTTACGGACTCGGCAGCAATGATGCAGGCGCGTCGTTAGTGTCATTGGCTGTGGCCTATTTGCATCTTTCACGCCTTGAACGCAGTTACAACCTCATCTTCCTCGCCTCGTGTGAAGAAGAGGTGAGCGGCAAAAACGGCATAGAATCGGCCTTGCAGCAAATGCCACCCATAGATGTTGCTATCGTGGGTGAGCCCACCGATATGCAACCCGCCGTGGCCGAAAAAGGGCTTATGGTGCTTGACGGAGTGATTAGAGGCAAGTCGGGGCACGCAGCCCGCAACGAAGGCGACAACGCCATATACAAAGCAATGGCCGTAGTTCAACGGCTGAAAGACCTCACATTTGAAAAGGAATCGGCTACACTGGGCCCTGTCAAAATATCGGTTACACAAATTGAAGCCGGTACCCAACACAATGTTGTGCCTGACTGTTGCAAAATAGTGGTAGATGTGCGCACAACCGACGCATATAGCAATGAACAAACGCTCGCACTGATTCGTCAGGCAGTGCCCGAGTGTGAATTGACTCCCCGATCAACCCGACTCAATCCGTCGTCAATACCCGTTGACCATCCTATCGTGCAACGCCTTTTGATGACCGGAGCGAAGCCCTTTGGCTCGCCCACATTGAGCGACCAGGCACTAATGTCGTGGCCCTCGGTGAAAGTAGGTCCCGGCAGTTCGTCGCGATCACATACTGCCAACGAATTCATTTACCTTGCCGAAATTCGCAACGCTATCGAAGTTTATATAAAAATTCTCACAGGCTTAAACCTGTAACATGGTGGTATAAAAACACTGCACCCCACGGTATGCCGCGGGGTGCTTTAGTTATTGGGGGTTGGATTGTCTATATCTGAGGCTTAAAGCCGAAATAATATTTCTTGCCGTCATCGGTGGTGCGAAGTATTGGTACCAGGTTAAGGGTGTTTGATCTATGTAGATTACCATTTACATCGTCATATTCAATGTAGTGGCTATATGTTGATGAGTCCGAAATTTTGCCTCGTTGCCAATAAAAACTTGTAATGCCAGAGTCAAAACCGTCGGCTATATAAGAAATGTCATGCCATTCGGTAGAGCCGATGGAGCAATATTTGTTCCATGCACTACCACTTTGGGCATACCTTATACGTTTCATAAAAAACGCACCTTCTATTTTTATTTTTGTCCTAAAATCGCTTTGTGCATCAGCATAAATCTTTTCTTCGGGGTTTATAAGCACCGGACCCCAAGCCCCGCCATCGCGCACATACGATCCTACATGCTCGGCTTCGATATAGTCGATAGTGGGAAATTCGTCATAGATGAGGTTTAGTTCGCTTGGGGTACCATAGAAGGTTTCAAATTGAGTAATCCACTCTTTATTTGCAATGGTGATATATGGACACAAATAAAATCCTTCAAGTTTTGCGGTGTAATTATTATCGTCAATTATTAAATCTTCTTCACCAAAAGTGAAATTTAAGGTGGTTGAAATGTTTGTCGCATTTGGATTGTATGATTCGTTATTTACAACAAACGAATGCGTTTCTCGTTGATTGCCTGATTTGTCTACGAGAATCATTCCCCAATCAGCGATGGGAACATCGTATGATTCTTGGGATGGCTTGGTCGCTGACAACTCTATTTGATAGTCGATATGTCGATCGCCGTCTGAAATTTGTCCAATGGCTGATTTTTGATTCCAATAGTATTCAAAATCGCAATATATATAGGGAAAATCACTGCCATATTTATATTGCTTGTCAAACATGCGCAATACTTTGTCATCGCGAAGTCGCTGATAAGAGTTGAGATATGGTCGCAGATATACAAATTTTCCTTCTGGAATATGAATATAAGTTTTAGCAGTGACAACATTATGCTTTTCATCGTTTTTTATGAGAATCTCTTCACTAATAGAATAAGCGCTATTGATATCGCCAAAGCTTTGAGTGTTTGCACATACAGCGAGATATGTTTGGCGTGGAATTAATCGTTGTTGGCATCCCCAATATGTTTCAACGTTGATGGCATAATCAGTGCTGAGAATTTCGGCGTCATTAATCTCAACTTCCACCTCGTGATATCCATCACCAATGTGTGTCACTGATTTGATTTGAGGCATAGCGTTTTCATATAAAACCCAATGTAGTTGTTTTATTTGCTGCTCCCACTCATTATATGCGACGCTTATAGGTAAGGATACAATACCATAGGGTGAGAAAGAAATGCCTAAACAGAAAGCATTGACTGTTGCGCCAAAACCATCTCTATTTTTCCATGAATTTGCAAAGTCATATAATGAAAAAGCGCGTCCTAAAGGGGCGCTAATTTCGCCAGCAAAAACATAAATCCATGAATAAGGGTCATACCCGTTGTATTCTCCTTTGGGTTGTAGTGCTTGGGTGGATAATTTGTTGTCTTCTTCACAAGATAAAATCTTGATGTCGGTACCGTTTTGGTCAAGGCCCATAAAAGAAACTTGCCCTTTCTCATCGGTACAGGCATACATCATGTTGTCTGAAGATCCAAACGCTTTAGGTGTGCCGTCAAAGCCGAGCACAACAAAAATGCCGTCAGCCTGGTCTATATCGTCGCGACACACAAAGTAGATATAGTTTTTTGCTACTGTATCGGTTTTGATAGCGATATAGCTGCCATTATGATATAGCGCTTCGTCAAATCCGCTGTATTCATCAACGGCAAGTTTATAAATTTTTGATTTGTCGAGATCGCGAAGTTGTTCCCAAACAGTTTTGTCGCTGTCATCTTCAAAAATATCGATACACGCTGTGAGACACATCAGGGCGCATAAAGTGACAATGAGGCTTTGGATTTTTTTCATGAAAAATAAAATCAGATTAAACTATTATGCTTGCAAATGTAGCTAAAAATTAGGGAAATACGATTTTTTGGCAGAAATATATTGAGATAATGCTACATAATCCCGGCTACTTTTTTTTTGAGGGGTGGTGAACTATGAGGCGGGAGGGAGTGTTATAATGTCAGAAAAGCGAAGATGAAGTTTTTCCATTGCAATATATGTGATAATGATTGGTTTATTATTTAGGCAATGGCGGAGGCGCTGAGAAGCGGCTCCGTTGTTGTTTTTGGGCAGATGTCGGTGGGCTATTTGCCGAGTGTGCGGTTGCGGGTGAAAAGTGCTGTGGTTTGTGCGGTGATGAAACCGATGACGATGACCACGACCATGACGATGAGCAGATCAAAGGGTGCGAGGCGCACGGGATAAGCATCGGTGGTCAGTGTCATGGGGTCGCCCGAGAGTTTGATAAATCGGCCGTATTGCTGTGCAAGCGAGAGTGCTGTGCCGATGATTATGCCGGCAATGCCGCCGACAATTGAGATGAGCCATCCTTGTAGTGTGAATATGCGCGAAATCATGGGTTGGCTCGCTCCCAAAGCACGTAGAGTGGCTATGTTATCGCTTTTCTCGATGACGAGCATTGAGAGGGTTGAGATGATGTTGAACGAGGCTATGATCAAGATGAATGCGAGCATGAGAAATGTCACCCATTTTTCGATTTCGATCATGCGGAATGTTTGCTGCTGTTGTTGCAGTCGGTCCTTTACTTCATATTGGTCGCCGATGGCTGTCGAGATGCTGTGGGCGAGTGGGGCGATGTTGTCGGGGTCGGTGGCTTTGACTTCGATTGCAGTTGCCTGTGTTGTGTAGTCAAGCAGTTGTCGTGCAGTGGATAGTGGCACGATTATCATGTCGGTGTCATACTCGGCTTGGTTGACTTGAAACACTGCGCCGACGGCGAGAGTGTCGCTGCGAAATGCACTGAGAGGGTTTGCCGGATTGATGCGACCTTTGCGGCGGGGTGTGTATATGCCAAGGCAGTCATAGATGTGGGGTGTCGCTTTGAGGCCGATGGCTGCTCCGGCGCTCAATGTGGCATAGGCGACGGTAGAGTCGGAGTCGATATATTGTCCGTCGATGATTACTTGCGGCAACTGTGTGAGCGAGTCGTAGTGGTGTGGCACACCTTTGAGTGTGACTGGCATCTGATAGTTGCGGAAGATGGCAAGCGCTTGGTCTTGGATGGTGGGAAGCGCAAGTTCTACGCCGTCGATGTTTTCAACGGCGAGAGCAAGCGAATCGGCGTTGTTTATGACCTTGCCGTTGGTTGCTGTGATTTTGAGGTCGGGGTCAAGCCGCGACAGTAGCGACGAGGCAAGGTCGGAAAATCCGTTGAATACCGATAGCACGCACACGGTGGCCATGGTGGCAACAGCCACTCCCGCAAGTGATATGAGAGAGATGATGTTGACAGCATTGTGGCTCTTTTTTGAAAAGAGGTAGCGAAGGGCTATGCGTAGCGATACCATTGCTGAGAGTGATTATTTGCCCAAGAGGTCGTCGATGTGCTCAATGTAGTCGAGCGAGTCGTCGATGAAGAATGAGAGTTCGGGCGTTTTGCGCAATTGGTAGCGCACTTTTTGAGCAAGTTCGTGGCGAATTTGGCTCGCGCTGCGGTTTACATTCTCAATGATTTCGGCACCTTTGTCAGAGGGGAATACCGAGAGATAGGCGCGTGCGATGCTCAAATCGGGCGATACGCGCACAGTGCTCACCGATACAAGTACGCCGTGAGTTTTGGCTGTTTGTTGACGAAAGATTTCGCTGAGCTCTTTTTGTATGAGTCGAGATATTTTGGCTTGTCTGGTTGTTTCCATAAAAATGTAGATTATTGATTAATTGTTTTTTCTGATTAATGTAAGCCCGTCGCGTAATGGCAAGATTACGCACGACACGCGCGGGTCGTTGGCAACGAGGTCGTTAAAGTCGAGAATGCCGCGTGTTTGTGCATCGTGGTTGGCGGCAGGGTCGGCGACTTTTCCGTCCCAGAGAGTGTTGTCGGCAAGGATGAAGCCTCCTGGGGTGAGACGAGGCAACACCATTTCGAAATACTCTACATAGTTGCGCTTGTTGGCGTCAATAAACACCATGTCAAAATCGCCCTCGATGGTAGGAATGATGTCGAGAGCGTCGCCGATGTGCAGGTGCATTCGTTCGGCATAGGGTGAAGCCTCGAAGCGTTGGCGAATGAAGTCTTCCATTTCGTCAAAGATTTCGATGGTGTGTAACTCGGCGTCTTGGGGCATTCCTTCGGCAAAGCACAAAGCTGAGTAGCCGGTGAATGTTCCGAGTTCGAGTATGCGTCGGGGGCGTATCATGGTCGTGAGCATCTTGAGAATGCGACCTTGCAAGTGTCCCGAGCACATGCGCGAATAGAGTTGGTAGACATGAGTGTCGCGGTTGAGGCGGCTCAATGCCTCGGGCTCTTTCTCGATGTGGTCGATGATGTATTGCTCGAGTTGCTCCTCGATGCTGCTCTGGTTGCCGGTAGTTGCCGAGAGAAGGTCGGTGCGCGCTCTTTCGGCTTCGGCAATGATGGCGGCCATAGTTTTAACGGCCTCGACGGGGTAGCGTCCCACGGCTGTTTCGCCTGTGAGCAACAATGCGTCGGCGTGTTGATACACGGCGTTGGCAATGTCTGACACTTCGGCACGGGTGGGGCGTGGGTTGACAATCATCGAGTGTAGCATCTGTGTTGACACGATGACTGGCTTGTGGCGACGGTTACACTTGTCAATGATGGTGCGTTGCAGTGTGGGGATTTGGTGTGCGGGAATTTCGACTCCCAAATCGCCGCGAGCGATTAACACACCATGTGACACATCAAGAATGCTGTCAAAGTTGTCGATACCTTCTTGGTTCTCGATTTTGGCAATAACTTTGATGTCGCTGTTGCGTTGTTGCAACAGTTTTTTGACGGCCACCACATCGGCAGGGCGTCGCACAAATGAATGGGCTATATAGTCGATGCCCAGGTCGATTGCATAGTTTATGTTTGTAATGTCGCGGGGTGTCAGCGACGGTAGGTCAATGTGGGTGTCGGGCATGTTGGCACTCTTGCGAGAGCCGAGAATGCCGTCGTTGGTTGCGTGTGCGTGAATGATGTCATCTTCGATGTTGTCGACAACGAAGTCGAGCAATCCGTCGTCAAGAAGAATGTGCACTCCGACACTGAGCTCGCAAGCTATATGTGGGTAAGTGAGGTATATACACTCGCGAGTGGTCGTGCCGTCGGGGTCGCCCTTGAAGGTCACCTTGTCGCCCTCGCTAAAAAATATCTCGCCGTTGTCGCGAGTTGCCGAGGTGCGAATTTCGGGCCCTTTGGTGTCAATGAGAATGCCTATTTGCGGTGATGCGGCACGCACATTGTCAACTACGCGTTTAAATCCGTCATAGTCGATGTGGGCGGTGTTGAGGCGAATCATTGTCATTCCGCTCTCATGTAGGGCGCGAATGAACTCGACCTCGCAACGCTCGTCGCTGATTGTGGCAATTATTTGGGTTTGCAGAGCCATTATCAATAATTGATAAATGCGTTGATAGCCAAGTTGTAACTGTTCATGCCAAATCCGGCAATGACACCGCGGCACACAGCGCTGATCATTGAGTGGTGGCGCACTTGCTCACGGGCGTGAACATTTGAAATGTGCACTTCGATGACGGGAACTTTGATGGCCGAGATGGCATCGGCAATGGCAAGCGAGGTGTGGGTGTAGGCTCCGGCGTTGAGTACGATACCCACATAGTTGCTGTCAAAACCCACTTGGTGCAACTTGTCGATAATGTCGCCCTCGTGGTTGCTTTGGAAATACTCAATCTCATGGTTACGAGTGCGTTGACGCAGAACGTCGAGATATTCTTCCATTGACTGGTTGCCATAAATCCCAGGCTCGCGTTGACCGAGCAGATTGAGATTTGGTCCGTTGATAATAAGAATTTTCATCATAAGCGATTATGTTGTCTTATTGATTTTTCAGGATGAAAGTTAGAGGGACCTCTACGCGTCGGGCCCATGATTGCTCGTTGTGGCCGTGCCCGGGATAGATGTCCCATTTGAGCTGTCGGTCTTTGTAGCCGAGAGTATCAAGCAGTGTCACCATTTGATGCATGTAGGGGGTGTAAACCGAGTCGTAGGGGCAAGTGCCGTTGTCCATATAGATTCTGTGGGCTGTGCTGCGAGGAAGGTTTTGAATGAAATAGCGGCTCATTGCTCCGGGGAAGTCCTCGTTTCCGCCGAGTGCTCCGGTCCAGTGGGTTGACAAGCATGCCGCTGTGCTAAACACATGGGGGTATTCACACATGCCATAGATTGAGATGAGACCGCCCATGCTCGACCCCATGATTGAGGTTGACATGAGGGTGGTGTCGGTGGCAAATTTCTCGTTGATGACGGGGCGCAATGTGTTGACAATAAACTCGAGATACTCGTCGGCGCGATAGTTGTCACGACACATCATTGCGATAAAATTCTTTATGGTATCGTTTTCAAGATATTGCAACGGTTTTTCGGGCATGAGGTCGCCAAGGCGAGTGCTGTCGGTGCTGTATATGCCTACAATGATGGCGGGTTTGATGCTGTTTTCAGCAATGAGTCGGCCCATTACTGAGTCGATTTCCCAAGCTTGGCGGTTCCAAGTCGAATTGGCATCAAAGAGGTTTTGGCCATCGTGCATATACACTACGGGATATTTCTCCTTGCGGCTATAATTATCGGGAGTCCACACATCAACTTTGATGGTCTCGTTCATTTCGGGCGAGAACACATCAAGATGGTAGAGGCTGCCCGAAGTGACAGTCAAGGGCGAAGGCTCGATTGATGAGTCGGTTTTGAAAAAACTGACATATAT
>JAFPCM010000040.1 GCA_017390185.1 Muribaculaceae bacterium | reverse complement strand
TAGCCACCACATAAACAACGGCATAAAATTTGATGCTTTTAACATACACACAACTAACACACAATTTGATATGAAAACACCCCGTTCAAAACAAAAATCACAAAAGAAAATCACTCTCGACGACTATATCAAAGCCGCCCGTAGCGGTAATCGACAAGCCGAACAAGAAATAAAAGGTCCGGGCTTTCACTCTACTCATCGAGTTCACCGCTCTGCCAAAAACTACACCCGCAAAACCAAACACAAAGGCCAAGAGTTTTAACCCTTGGCCTTTGGATAGTCTGTCTTTATTTTATGCTATTCTGGCGCGGAGTGTATTCATTATAAAATCCTTTGGGATTTGAATCAACAAAACTTGTTATGCAATGCCCATCAATTTTATTTCGAAAATAAGGGTTGAGTTGCGGGGAATGCCATCGGTGCCGCGAGAGCCATAGCCATGTTTGGCGGGAATGTAAATGCGCCAATAGTCACCGATTCTCATATGTTGCAATGCTATTTGCCAACCGCTGATAAGTTCGGTCAAACGGAAAGCATCGGGATAACCTTGGGCAGTGTTATCATCAAAGACTTTGCCGTTGATGAGCATGCCTTTGTAAAACACTGTCACCACACTTGTGGGACAAGGTTTGGATGCGCCTTCTTCGCCCTGCTCAATCACTTCGTAATACAAACCCGACGGCAGCGGATTTACACCTCCGCGAGCTGCCACCTGTTGCAGATAGGCCTCGTTTTGCATCATATATTCTTTCTTACTCATAGCTCTGTTTTTGATTTATGAAACAATCGTTACTCTAACGCGGGTATTTTTGATTTTGTGTGGAGCAATCGCGGCAAGCACTTCGCGTGCCACATCACTTGGCACAGCCACAAGCGCAGCATGGTCTTTAACCACGATTTTGCCTATATTGGTTCCTTCGAGACCGCCTTTGTTTACAAGATAGCCAACGATATCGCCACGCGAAATCTTCTCTTTTTTGCCGGCATTAAAATGCAATGTTGCCCAATGGGCCTTTATCGGATTTTCATTCTGCCCCGTTGGCACATATTTGCGGTCGCAGTCAACATAGTCGGGAATGGTCTCTCCCTCGGCCGTAATTACATACACTGTTCCGCGTGCACCCATGCGGGCTGTGCGACCGTTGCGGTGAGTCCAACTTTCGACACTTGGGGGCATGTGATAGTGAACAACGGCTTGAACGGCATCTATATCAAGGCCACGCGAACCAAGATCGGTCGACACCAATATAGGAGTAGAGCCGTTATTGAGCATATCGATGGCTTTTTCACGGTCCCACTGTTCCAATCCCCCATGATACATTCCCACAGGCAAATGAGCCTTACGCATCATCTGATATATGCGCTCAACACTCTCGCGATGATTGGCAAACACTATCACCTTACCGTCGGGCAACGAGCGTAACAAATCAATGGCAATATCTATCTTGTCACGAACGGCGCTTTCGACCTCAACTATATCCATGCGTTCACGCGGATTGTCATCGTTGACGGTAAAGTCAACCATTTCGGGTTTGCGCAAGGGCAAGAATGAGGGCATTTCATCAAGTCGGGTTGCCGATGTGAGCACCACAAGGCGGAATTGTCCCATGACACGCACCACGCGGCGCATCTCGTCGTGAAAACCGAGTTCGAGCGACTTGTCATACTCGTCAAGCACAAGCGAACCTACGGCCGACAAATCTATGTTATTGCGGTTGATGTGGTCAAGCAAACGACCAGGAGTGGCAATCACAATGTCGGGAGTCACGCTCAACGAGCGGGTTTCGTCAACCATCGAATGACCGCCATAAAATGCTACGGTCTTATACCCGACAGCCACCGCACGCACCACCGAGGCTATCTGTTGCACCAATTCGCGTGAGGGCGCGATAACCACAGCCTGCACACGGCCCGAGGGCTGACGCAACGATTTGAGCAACGGAATGGTAAACGCCACGGTCTTACCCGAGCCGGTGGGTGACAGCAACAACACGCTCTGCGACTGACAGCGACACATGCGCTGCTGCATCTCGTTGAGTTGCTCTATACCCAATCGCGACTTGATGTTCTTTATGATTTCAGATTCTTTCATCGTTTCAAATGCTTTCAGCCACAAAGTTACTAATATTACTTGTCAAGTGCAAAACTCGCACATTTTATCAGCAATTTTGCATTGCTTTCAATTTTTTTGCGTAAATTTGCATACACACTCACAACCCGCGACAATATCACGGGCATAAAAAACACAACTCCTAGTTTTAATCAATTTAACGAAAAACAAATGTTTGCAGTAATCATCTTCATCGGACTTTTACTCACGGTTGGCGGCTTCCTCACTGGTAGCAACAACGATTCATTTTAGCATTACCATACGCTAAAACACACATCCACACCCCACACATTCTGCGGGGCAATACTTTTATTGCCTTATCAGGAGTCAGCGAAACCAACGGTTATCATATCGCACCCTCAGTGGGTTATTAATGGCACATCCGGTTGGGTTGAAACATCGTAGATGTTGCCCTATAGGAAGCCCCATAATGAAGCAACGCGAAATTATGGGGTAAATGGACATGTGTTTCAGATACCTCGAAGGGGGTTCATTATTGCGTTTGTATATACAAAAAAACTCCCCGGCTCGATTGAGTCAGGGAGTTATGTGATGTTGTGTGTAAGAATTTCTTACTTCACAAATTTTTTCACGATGATTGTTGCATTGTGACCGCCGAAGCCAAATACATTTGACAATGCAGCGTTAACAGTGCGTTTTTGTGCCTTGTTGAATGTGAAGTTGATGTTGTAGTCGATGTTTTCGTCGTTATCACCTTCTTCGTGGTTGATTGTGGGAGGAACGATGTCTTCTTGCACAGCCTTCACGCTGAAGATAGCTTCGAGAGCACCAGTAGCACCGAGGAGGTGACCAGTCATTGACTTAGTTGAACTTACATTCAATTTATAGGCGTGTTCACCAAATACATCCTTAATGGCTTTCATCTCACCAACGTCACCAACGGGAGTTGAAGTACCGTGAGTATTGATATAATCAATTTCTTCGGGTTTCATTTCTGCGTCGGCAAGAGCATTTGTCATTGCAAGTTTAGCACCGAGACCTTCGGGGTGTGTTGCAGTGATGTGATAAGCATCAGCCGACATACCACCACCAACAATTTCGGCATAAATCTTGGCTCCGCGAGCTACTGCGTGTTCATACTCTTCAAGAACGAGCACTGCAGCACCTTCACCCATCACAAAACCGTCACGCGAAGCGCTGAAGGGACGTGATGCAGCCTTGGGATTGTCGTTGCGAGTAGAGAGGGCGTGCATTGAGTTGAAGCCACCTACACCAGCAGGGAAGATAGCAGCCTCAGCACCACCTGTTACCATTGCGTCAACTTTACCAAGACGAATGAGGTTAAACGAATCAATGATTGAATGATTAGATGATGCACAAGCCGATACGGTACCGTAGTTAGGACCATGGTAGCCATATTGCATTGAGATGTGACCCGATGCAATGTCGGCAATCATCTTGGGGATGAAGAAGGGATTGTATTTCGGGCCTTGTTCTTGGTGAAGTGCATAGTAACCGGCTTCTTCTTCAAATGTGTGAAGACCACCGATACCTGCAGCTACAATTACACCAACACGAGTCTTGTCAAGGTCTTCTTTTGCTTCAATACCTGAATCGTCAACAGCCTGACGGGCTGCAACGATAGCATATTGGGCATAAAGGTCAAGTGTGCGCAACGCTTTGCGGTCAAAGTGTTCTGCTGCATTGAAACCTTTTACCTCGCAAGCAAATTGTGTTTTGAACTTTGAGGCGTCGAAATGAGTAATAGGGCCCGCACCGCTTTCTCCGTTAATGGCATTTTGCCATGTGGTAGCCACATCGTTGCCAAGGGGAGTGATTGCGCCGAGTCCTGTTACAACTACTCTCTTTAATTCCATTATGAATTATAAATGATGAAGTAAAAAAGGGAGGGGTTTATTATTTGTTTGCTTCGATGTAAGCGATAGCGTCACCAACTGTTTGGATGCCTTCTGCTTTGTCATCGGGGATAGTGATACCGAATTCTTTTTCGAATTCCATGATGAGTTCTACTGTGTCAAGGCTATCTGCGCCAAGATCTTTTGTGAATTCAGCAGCTTCTGTTACTTCAGATTCTTCAATACCGAGTTTGTCTACGATAATAGCTTTTACTCGAGATGCAATTTCAGACATAATTTTAAATTTTAGATTAGTAATTTTTGATTTTGCGATGCAAAGTAAGCAATTTTATTTGAATTGGTAAAACTTTTAGGGGGGTTAAGTTGTGCAAATGAGACAAAAAAGTGTTTTTAAACATTGTTTTAGCCCTTATTCTCTTGTATTTTGCACAGCCAAAAGCACTTTGTACAATGTTACAATCGTGTTACAGAATTTTACGCTTCTCTAATGATTTTTTACGCGTTTTCACAATATGGATAAGTAACACTCCACAGATACAATGCATGTCCGGGCATTGACGTTCCGGCAGCACATCGATCCTTGGCCTCAACCACCTGCTTGAATTGCTCAAGCGTCATTTTACCACGGCCCACCTCCACCAAAGTTCCAACCACAGCGCGCACCATATTGCGCAAAAAGCGGTCAGCTGTAATAACAAACACCCATCGGCCTTCGCCAAGGGGCTTCCAACAAGCTTCGGTCACATTACAAATATTAGTTTTCGCATCGGTGTGCAGTTTTGCAAATGAGGTGAAATCATCAACATCAAGCAACAGACGGGCTGCCTGGTTCATTTTCTCATAGTCGAGATTATCGGGTGCCTGCCAACTGCTGTTGTAATGAAACGGAGACTTGCCTGTGTGGGCATAATAATGATAGGTGCGCGATGTTGCATCAAATCGTGCGTGGGCATCATCGTGCACCTTTATTAACGAGTATATCGCGATATCCTTGCCCACCAACGAGTTGAGTGCACGCACAAGCGAATCGGGCGACTTGCAATCGTCGGGCAAATCAAGATGAGCTATCATCATGCGGGCATTAACTCCTGCATCGGTGCGTCCTGCTCCGGTGATTTTCACCTCACTACGCAACACCGTTGCAAGTGCGTCCTCGATTGTCGATTGCACACTCACAGCATTGGGCTGCGACTGCCAACCGTGAAACGACGCGCCATTATAGGCCAAACGCATGAAATATCGCGCCATATCTATTCTCTTTCAAGATAGGTGTAGCCATAAAGGCCCGAGCGATAGTTGCTCAAGAATTCACGACCTTCTTCGGGTGTGATTGTTCCGGCCTTCATTGATGCTGTCACCCATGTTTCGACATTGCGAACGAGGCGTTTGTGGCTAAACTGAACATAGTCAAGCACATCAGCAACCGTCTCGCCCTCAATGATTTGGTCAATCTCGTAACGGTCTTTGTAAACATCAATGTGAACAGCATTGGTGTCGCCAAAGAGGTTGTGCATATCGCCAAGAATTTCTTGGTAAGCACCCACAAGGAACACGCCCAAATAGTAAGGCTCACCGGGCCTCAATGAGTGAACCGGCAACGAGGTTGCTGTTCCGTGGTGCGCTATAAAGTTAGCGATTTTACCATCGGAGTCGCAGGTTATATCTTGCAATGTGGCAGTATGCTGGGGTTTTTCTTCAAGGCGCGCGATGGGCATTATGGGGAACACTTGGTCAATAGCCCATGAGTCGGTTAATGACTGGAACAACGAGAAGTTACAGAAATATTTATCGGGAATCATCTTGGCCACTTTGCGCAATTCTTCGGGCGGGTGTTTCATTGACGCCGCCATTTCGGCAACTTCACGAGCCACAGACCAGAAGAGTTTTTCGATTTG
>JAFPCM010000039.1 GCA_017390185.1 Muribaculaceae bacterium | reverse complement strand
CAGATTATTCTGCCGCTTCGGGATCGAGGATAACAACACGATAGTTACCCTTAGCCATGAGGCGTTTCATGAAGTCGGCAACATCGGCTTCGGTTACCGATTGCAATTCTTCAACTGCGCCTGTGAATGCATCTACACCGTTCAACTGTGCCGATGCGATAGCCGACATCCATGAGCCGTTCTTTTCGAGAGCCTCGGTTTGTGATTTAACCATAAACTCTTTCACTTTGTTGAGTTCTTCAGTTGTGATGTTTTGAGTCATATCATTAAATTCACCTTCAATCATGCCAAGAACTTTCTCTTTCAATTCGGGTTTCATGGGGAATACCGACTGCATTACCACATTTTCGTTAGCGATGCGGCCCATGTAGCCTTGTGCGCCGATTGAGTAAACAGCACCTTCTTTTTCGCGAACTGTTGCCACGAGGCGAGCGCTGAGAATTTGACCTGCGATTGAAGCCAATTTAGCATCTTTTGATGTATAAGGCATGTTACCAAATACGATGATTGCAGCCCATGTTTGGGGTGTTTCCATCTTGGTTGTGAATGTGTCGGTTTTCTTGCCGCCACCCATAGCCAAGTCTTTGCGCAATTTCACTTTCTTAACCGCTTTCTTGGCATTTGCGGGAAGTGTAGCGATGTATTGTTCAACAAGAGGACGGAATGTTTCGGGATCAACATTACCAACAAACACAAATGTGTAGTCAGCTGCATTGGCGAGCATTGTGTGAGTCATGTCGAGAATTTGTTGGCGGTCAGCTTCCATAATCGTAGCCACATCGATAGCTTGTTGACGAGGATTTTTGTGCAATGCTTTTGCCAAATTCTTTTGGAAGATATATTGAGGATTAGCTTCTTGGTTGCGCAATACACCTGAATACATGTTTTGAATTGACGCAAATTCACTTTCAGTTACTTGTACATCGGTAAATGTCATGTAAATGAGTTCCATCAAAGTTGTAAGGTCTTTTGTTGTAGCCGATCCGTTGAGCACTCGGGTGTAATCATCAAACGATGGCGATACAGAAGCCTGCTTACCTGCCATATATTTTTGAAGATCAGAGTAAGTGTATGAGCCGAGACCGTATTGACTAAGCAAATAAGGCATAAACTTGAGGTTTGAAGCCATCTTGTCGTCAAATTGTGATGTACCACCTTTTGCAATAGCCTCAAAGCGAATTTCGTCGTCTTTGAATGTTGTGGGCTTAACAATCACTTTTGCGCCGTTTGAGAGAGTCCATTCGATTGCTCCCCATTGAGTGTCTTGCTTTTCAGCGACAACAGCACCGGGAGTGGGAAGATTTGCCACAAGAGGCTCGCTCTTCACATTGTCAACATAAGCAGCGATTTCTTCGGCATCAACAGCCTTGACAACTGCGTCGAGTTCTGCTTCAGTGGGGAAGTTGTATTCTTCCTTGTCGGGAGTCATCACAAGCATAATGCGATTGTCGGCAGTCACCAATTTTCCATACGCCATGTTAATATAGTCAACAGGAATTTGATTTGCAAGCATGTTCATCATAGTGTATTCCCACTCGATACCAGGAATTGGTTCTCCGTCAACAAAATTGCGAACGAGTTCGTGAACATAAGAGCCGTTTTCGCGTTTGCCGCGTTCGTTATAGCTCTTTTCGAGGCGTGATAGATATTCGCTGCGAGCACGAGCATATTCGGTTGCAGTAAAGCCGCCACGTTGTGCGCGCAATGCTTCACGGTAAACTGCTTCAAGCACAGGCTTGATGTCAGTGCCTTTTGCAAGACCCATAAATGTCAATGCATCTTTGGTTTTAGTAATGCCCATCATGCCGTCATAACCGACACCAGCATAAGCAAATGGACAGTTAGGATCTGTTGCCATTTCTGTGAAACGGGCATCAAGCATTGATGTAATCATGTTAACCATATAGTGATGCATATAATAGTTAACCGAATTTTTCAATGAATCGGGCATTGTTTCGGTCTTGAACATGAGCTGCATCACACATTGTGTTTGCTCCTTATCCTTGCCGATAGCATAGATTGTGCCCTTGTTGTCGGCAACGGGGAGATATTCGCGAGCGGGAGCGTCGGCAGGCATCTCAATGTGCGAGAACATTTCGATAATTTTGTTTTCGATGCGCTTCACATCGATATCACCCACAACGATAATACCTTGTTGGTCGGGACGGTACCATGCTTTGTAGTAATCACGGAGTGCATCGTAAGGGAAATTATCAACAACATCCATGGTTCCGATAGGCAAACGATAGCCATACTTGCTATCGGGGAACATCACGGGCAAAAGATTTTCAAGAATGCGCATTTGACCTTGCATAGAGCGACGCCATTCCTGGTGAATAACTTGGCGTTCCTTGT
The DNA here is from genome assembly GCA_017390185.1 of Muribaculaceae bacterium. GTDB lineage: Bacteria > Bacteroidota > Bacteroidia > Bacteroidales > Muribaculaceae > RGIG4079. Next base: position 2,252 of record JAFPCM010000039.1, on the reverse strand, counting down.
CGATTTCTTCATCTTCGAGCAACAAATCGCATGCCCAATCGTGGAGAATCAACAAACATGAGTCTTGAACCGACTCGCGTTCGGTGGGAACATTTGAAATGTTATACACTGTTTCTTCCATTGAAGTGTAGGCGTTGAGGTTTTGGCCAAACTTAACTCCTACGCTTTCCAACCAACTCACGACTTGGTTGCCGGGGAAATTCTTGGTGCCGTTAAAGCACATGTGTTCAAGGAAGTGAGCAAGACCGCGTTGGTTGTCTTCCTCTTGCATTGAGCCTACTTTTTGCGCGATGTAAAAATCGGCCTGGCCTTTGGGATATTCATTGTGACGTATGTAATAGGTCAAGCCATTGGGCAATGTGCCTATCACAACATTTTGGTCAACCGGCACGGGAGGCATTTGTTGAGCCTTCGCAACAACCGGAGCAATCATCATTGCCACTACAAGCAATGCTAACAAACGGAATGTTCTTTTCATTTAGTTTCTATTTTAGTGATTTTTATTTTTATATTAATGTGAAAAACAGTGCAAGTTATATAAAATCTGCCTTTTTAGACGCAATTTGCCCCAAAAAGTTACGCAACTGGCCGTTTTTAAATATTATTTAACTTAACCGACGCGGAAAACGAAAGATTATCGACAAAGTCACCATCACAATCAACGCCCAAGGGTAATAGAGATAACCCCACGGCTCGGCCGGCGAAATACCCGCAAGCGATGTTGCAAGCAGCGTTTGTGCGCCATAGGGAATGAGACATTGTGCGATGCACGAACAGGTGTCAAGCAGACTTGCCGCCTTGCGCGCATCAATGCCATAACGCTCGGCAATGCTCTTTGACAACGAACCGACAGCAATAATGGCCACGGTATTGTTTGCAGTGCACATATTAACGATTGCTACAAGAAACGCAATGCACGCTTGCGCCCCTCTAACCCCCGAAATGCGTGCTGTCAGACACTGCAATATATAGTTGACCCCACCAGCCGCCTTGATAATGCCAAGCACTCCGGCCGCAAGCATTGTTATTATTATCAAATTACCCATCGAGTCGATGCCTGCGCCCATAAATCCGGCCAATTCAAGCATTCCGTAGCCCGAAATAACTGCTACTGCAACTGATGCCAATATGCCCGACACGAGCACTACAGTAACATTCAATCCAGTGATAGCAAGCACAATAATCAGCAGATAAGGCAAAATGAGCAACAGATTTGCCGACTCGGTTATCTCAATAGGCGCGACATTCATTCCCATTAAAGCATATACGCCAAGCGTAATGAGAGCCGCCGGCAATGCAATCCACAGATTAGCTTTGAACTTATCACTCATGCTGCAGCCCTGGGTGCGCGTTGCTGCAATTGTTGTGTCAGATATGAATGACAGATTATCGCCAAAGAAAGCCCCGCCGAGTACAACAGCGACAAAAAAAGGCACATTCCCGCCTGCTGTTTCGGCCAAATTCACCGCCAACGGTGTCAATGCGACCACTGTGCCCACCGATGTACCGATTGACAACGATATAAAACATGCGGCAAAAAACAGACCTGGAATCAGCAACGATGGAGGCAGATATTTAAGTGTCAAATTGACGGTTGCGTCAATAGCGCCTATACCTTTGGCCAGCGAGGCAAACGCTCCGGCAAGCACAAATATCCACACCATATACACTACATTGCTATTACCAGCCTCTTTTGAAAATACCTCGATGCGTCGCGACAACGGCTGTCCGCGATATATCGCCACGGCCCACACAGCCGCCACAAGCATGGCCACCGCAATTGGCATCTTGTAAAAATCGCCTACTAATAACGACACCACAAGATAAAACACAAGAAACAACACTATCGGCGATATTGCCAACAGCCCGCGTCGGTGGCTTATATGATTAATTTCTGTCATAGCTTCAACATTGGTGTTACTGATACATTTCTGCACCACAAAAATACGAAATATTATACAAACAAAAAAAGAGCGTCATCTGATAACAGATAACGCTCTTTCTTCAATGAAAGTGTCCGAGATGAGATTCGAACTCACACAGCCGAACGGCCACTACCCCCTCAAAGTAGCGTGTCTACCAATTCCACCACCCGGACATTAATCAATCCATCACTGAGACTGAAATTTATTAGAGCGAAAAACGGGACTCGAACCCGCGACCCCAACCTTGGCAAGGTTGTGCTCTACCAACTGAGCTATTTTCGCAATTGCGATGCAAAGGTAGGCATTATTTTTAAACTGCCAAAATTT
>JAFPCM010000038.1 GCA_017390185.1 Muribaculaceae bacterium | reverse complement strand
GGTGGTACAGTGCTTCACCAAGGTAAAATTGCCGAAATGGCTACCGGTGAAGGTAAGACACTTGTGGCAACATTGCCCGTGTTCTTGCGCTCATTGACAGGTCGTGGTGTCCATGTGGTTACTGTCAACGACTACCTTTCAAAACGTGACTCGGAATGGATGGGTCCGTTATATATGTTCCATGGCTCGACTGTTGACTGCATTGACAAGCATCAGCCCAACACTCCAGAACGCCGTGCGGCTTACAACTGCGATATCACATTCGGTACAAACAACGAGTTTGGTTTTGACTACTTGCGTGACAATATGGCTATGTCGCCACTTGACATGGTGCAACGCAAACACTACTATGCGATTGTCGATGAGGTTGACTCGGTATTGATCGACGACGCGCGTACTCCTTTGATTATCTCTGGTCCCGTGCCTAAGGGAGACGACCAACTATTTAACGAATATAAAGGCAATGTTGAACGCGTTGTTCAAGCTCAACGCCGCTTGGTGACTCAAATCTTGAGCGAAGCCAAGACCAAAATCGAGTCAGAAGACAAGAACGTTCGCAAAGAAGGTGCAATTCTCTTGTTCCGTGCCTACAAAGGGCTTCCAAAAAACGGTGCGCTCATCAAGTATTTGAGCCAAGAAGGTATAAAACCGTTGTTGCTCGACACCGAAGCCTATTTCTTGCAAGACAATGGTCGCGAAATGCCCCAAGTGACCGATTCGCTCTACTTTGTAATCGATGAGAAAAACCGCAGCGTTGAACTCACCGACAAGGGTATTGACGAATTGACAGGCAAGATTAATGACCCACAATTCTTTGTGCTTCCCGACATCGCGGCACAACTTTCTGAAACCGAAACTATTGCCGACGTCGCAGAGCGTCAACAACGCAAAGACGAATTGATGCAAAACTATGCTGTGAAAGCCGAACGTGTGCACACAGTGACTCAGTTGCTCAAAGCATATACACTCTTTGAAAAAGATGTTGAATATGTGATCGACGACAACAAAATCAAGATTGTTGACGAGCAAACAGGCCGTATCATGGAAGGCCGCCGTTATAGCGACGGTTTGCACCAAGCAATCGAAGCCAAAGAAGGTGTTAAGGTAGAAGCCGCTACACAAACATTTGCCACTATCACATTGCAGAACTATTTCCGCATGTATCACAAGTTGGCGGGTATGACAGGTACGGCCGAAACCGAAGCTGGTGAGTTGTGGGACATCTACAAACTCGATGTTGTGACCATTCCCACAAACCGTCCCATCGCCCGCTTTGACCTCAACGACCGTGTTTACAAGACAAAGAAAGAAAAATATGCTGCAGTAATCGAGGAAATCGAACGCTTGCGCAATGCCGGCCGTCCTGTGCTCGTTGGTACAACTTCGGTCGAAATTTCTGAATTGTTGAAGCGTATGCTCGACATGCGTCGCATTCCCTGTCAGGTGCTCAATGCCAAGTTGCACCAAAAAGAGGCCGAAATCGTTGCTCTCGCAGGTCGTGCAGGAACAGTGACCATCGCTACCAACATGGCAGGTCGTGGTACCGACATCAAGCTCACTCCCGAGGTTAAAGAAGCTGGCGGTTTGGCAATCATCGGTACCGAACGTCACGAGTCGCGTCGTGTTGACCGTCAGTTGCGTGGCCGTTCAGGTCGTCAAGGTGACCCCGGTTCATCGGTGTTCTATGTTTCGTTTGAAGACCAATTGATGCGTCTTTTTGCCACTGACCGCGTGATGAAAATGCTTGACACTCTCGGATTGAAAGAGGGCGAAATGATTGAATCAAAAATGGTGACTCGCGCAATTGAGAATGCTCAAAAACGCGTTGAAGAAAACCATTTTGGTGTGCGCAAACGCTTGCTCGACTATGACGATGTGATGAACAAGCAGCGTACATATATCTACTCACGCCGCAACCATGCATTGCTCGGTGAGCGTGTGGGTATAGATATTGCAAACATGCTTTATGACACTATCGAAAATATTGTCAATACCTATGACTCGCCCAACGATTATGGCGATCTCTCGCTCGAATTGTTCAGAGTGCTCACTCTTGAAGTGCCCTTCACCGAAGACGAATATCGCAACATGGCAAAAGCCGATGTGCTTGATAAGATTCATGCAGCAGCCGTTGAAGCATTTGACCGCCGTGGTCAACGCATCATCGAGGTGGCTATGCCCGTGGTTAAACAATGGGTTGAAGAACGCGAAGCCAAAGGCAAAATTCTCGTTCCCATCACCGACGGCAAACGCTTGTTTAACATTCCCGTCGACATTCTCGAGGCTTATAACACCGAGTGCCGCTCAATCGTGAAAGAATGGCACAAAGCGATTTTGCTTGTGACTATCGACGAATTGTGGAAAGAACACTTGCGCGAACTTGACCAGTTGCGTCAATCGGTACAAAATGCATCATATGAACAAAAAGACCCGTTGGTGATCTACAAGGTAGAATCGTTCCACTTGTTTGAGGTTATGCTCAACACATTAAACGTGAAAACATTGTCAACATTGATGCGTGGACAAATATATGTTCAGCAACGACCTGCCGAAGATGCACAACAATCGGCCGAACAACCCCGACAACCTCAACAGCCCCAAGTGCGTGAGGCAATGCCCGAGCGCCCGACCGACTATTCACGCTATCGCGCGACAAAAGAAGAAAATCTTCCCGGCGAAGCTGCTCAACGTCAGGCTGCAAGTGCTCAACAAGGTCCTCGTCAGCCAAATCAGCCTATTGTTGCCGGTCCAAAGATTGGTCGCAACGATCCCTGCCCTTGTGGTAGCGGCAAAAAATACAAAGCTTGCCACGGTAAAGGTCTGTAATCAATAGATAGATATTATATGCGACAAAGGCGACCAATCGGTCGCCTTTGTCGTTTGTTGTAGTAAGTTCTCTTTGCTATTTGCCGATAAAATCGCACCCTTCGGGAGCTTAATGCTTGTGCCCACAAAGTTCTATTTCCATTTTTTATATCTTTTGCTAGCAAGTCCTCAAAAAGTCTCCCACTGCTATGATAGGGGGAGTGGCACGAAGTGCCGAGGGGGTCAGATGAAAATAATGCTGTAACTGCTATGTTTGATTTCACCCCCTCCGAACTCGCAAGCTCGTTCTGGTACGGTGAGTCTCGCCATCGTGCACCGGCAAGCCGACAAGCACTGCTCGCTCACTCGTGAACTAAAGGTTCCCCCTATCCGCTGTCGCGGCAGAGGGACACTTGCTGACGCGATTATATTTATCTGCCCTTCGGGAGCTTAATGCTTGTGCCCACAAAGTTATAGTTCCCTAAAATAATAGGAGTCACATATAAAATTTATTCAGAAAAATGTAACTTTGCAAAATGAAAAGAGAGTCTAATATAGAATTGTGCCGCGTTGTAGCAATGTTAATGGTATTGTTGTTACATGCCAATTATTTTTCGTTGGGATGGGTAGAACATGCCGATATACAAGAAGATTGCGTTGGCGCTTTTACTAAAGCATTTGCAGAACAATTGTGTATAGTATGCGTGAATGTGTTTATTTTGATATCAGGATGGTTTGGTATCCGACCTAATATCAAAGGTGGTCTATCCTTATTGTTCCAAGTTTTTTTCTATCATATATTAGTCGTATTATTTACCTTAAGTATAGGAGAGCCAGTATCATTAAAGCAAGTTTTAATGGGATTCTATTTTGGGTGGCCATATTGGTTTATAATATCTTATCTGATTTTATATGCGATTTCTCCCATTCTGAATTCATTCATTGAATCTTCTACTCCCCGTGTATATGCATCAGTTTTGGTTATATTCTTTTTAATGGAGTTTATATATGGATGGGTGTGGAACATAGCTGCTTTTAATAATGGTTATACTACTATATCATTTGTTGGTTTGTACCTATTAGCCCAATTTGTGCGAAGACATTCACGCAAATTGTTAAGTATAGGGGTGTATCAGAGTTTTTTATTGTATGTCTTGTTTTCAGTATTGCCTGTAGGGATATACTTTTTAACAGGGCATAAACTTAGCATCACAGCTTATTCTTCGCCGTTTGTTATTCTTTCCTCTTTGTTTTTCTTCTTGGCATTTAAACAAATGAAAATTTCAAGCAAGGTAATTAACTATTTGGCATGTTCGGCATTGTCGATTTATTTAATCCACTTGCATCCTTTGATATGTGTACATTTTATAAATTTCATGAAAGGTGCTTATGAAGCACTTGGGGGTGTTTTGTATATGGCGTTTGTGCTTGTGTTTGCTGTGTGTTTTGGACTGTTCTGCATGCTTTTTGATAAGGTGAGGATTCTTTTGTGGAAATATTTATGCATCTATATCGTAGACAAAATTTTGTTGAAATTAAACAGGTTGGCAGATAGACTTTTTTCAAGTTTAGGTTTTTAGTAAATCAATTTATGCATTATATTATTACCATAAAAAAAGCCCCGAAGTCGGGGCTTTGATATAGCAAGCTGATGCTGAAAATGAGTTATTTTGCAGTTCCTGATTTCTCCATTTCTATTTCAACGACATCTTGGTCCCACTTACAGCATTTACCTGTTCCGAGGTCAATAGCCCAGGCTAAAATGTTAGTGAGATTTATGATAGACACTGGATTGAGTGTTGCGTCAAGTATAAATGGAGTGTTTTTATATCCTTCTTTTTTAGCAATTAAGGTCTTACTAGAAAGCTCTTTTTTGACTTTAATTGTAGTTGTTCCGCTTTCGTCAATTTCGCCAAGCTTTATACCGTTATCGTATATTCTAGTTTCAGGCATTCCCATAAATGTTATGGGTTGTTTGCTGGGCGTGAATAAAGTGCCACAAGATGACAAACACAATGCGCAAGTTAGCATTAGTAGGACTTTTTTCATAATGATTGGAGTTTTGATTAAACATAGATTGTTTGTTAAGGTCTTTGCTTAACAATAAAAAGAAAAGGTGACATTTAAATCATACGCAAATATAATTATAAAATTAATGTTACGTGTTAAATCGGGGCATATTTTTGAGATAAATTTGCTGCTCCTACTCCCGCGTGGTGTGATATATCAACGAAATAGCCCCAACCTTTGGAGAGGTTGGGGCTATTTTAATATGATCTAAAAGGGCTTTATTTTATTCCCATTCGATTGTAGCAGAGGGTTTTGGTGACATATCGTAGCACACGCGGTTTACATTCTTCACTTCGTTGAGAATGCGGTCGGTGATTTTCTTAAGGATTGCCCAGTCGATTTCTTCGATAGTCGCTGTCATTGCGTCGATAGTGTTTACGGCGCGAATGATAACGGGGTAGTCATAAGAACGAGCGTTGTCGCGCACACCTACTGACTTGAAGTCGGGAACGACTGTAAAGTATTGCCAAACAGTTTTGTCAAGGCCGGCGATAGCAAATTCTTCGCGAAGGATAGCGTCAGATTCGCGCACTGCTTCAAGGCGTTCGCGAGTGATAGCGCCAAGGCAACGAACACCCAAACCGGGGCCGGGGAATGGCTGACGGTAAACCATTTCGTGGGGGAGGCCGAGTTCAACGCCGCAAGCGCGAACTTCGTCTTTGAACAATTGTTTCAAAGGCTCAACGAGTTCAAATTGCATATCTTCGGGGAGACCGCCCACATTGTGGTGTGATTTAACCATCTTGGCTGTTTTTGTGCCGCTTTCAACGATGTCGGGGTAGATTGTGCCTTGACCGAGGAATTCGATGCCTTCGAGTTTGCGTGCTTCTTCTTCAAATACGCGGATGAATTCGCCACCGATGATTTTGCGTTTTTCTTCGGGGTCTTCCACGCCTTCGAGTTTGCCGAGGAAACGTTCGGTTGCATCAACATATACGAGGTTGGCGCAGAGCTGATTGCGGAATACTTCAACAACATTTTCCGACTCGCCTTTGCGCATGAGGCCGTGGTTAACGTGCACACACACGAGGTTGTCGCCAATGGCTTTGAGCAACAATGCTGCTACTACTGATGAGTCAACACCGCCAGAGAGCGCGAGCAACACTTTGCGGTCGCCAACTTGACGGCGAACCAACTCGATTTGGTCGTTGACAAAGTTGGTCATGTTCCAGTTTGCTTCGGCCTTGCAAGTGTCAAATACGAATGATTTAACAGCTTCTTTTATAGCCTCGAAGTCATCGTTAAACTGAGCCAATTTCACTTCGCAGAGTGCTTTGTCGTGGCCAGCAGCCATGACGGGAATGCCTGCTGTGTAGATATCGTGGTTAACGTCAATGGCAACACCGTCAATTACATTGTTGGGGCCGCCGTTGATGATGATACCTTTCACATTGGGAATGGCTTTGAGTTCTTCTACTGTGATGTCGTGGGGGTAGATTTCGCTGTAAACACCGAGGTCGCGGATTGCGCGAGCGAGAACGGTGTTTTCGTGGCTACCCAAGTCTAAAATTACGATCATATCCTGTTTCATCGGGACTATAAAATTATGGGTTATTTATAATTTGTTTTTTCTATATTATAAAAAATGCATAGCGTTGTTAGGTGCTATGCATTAAGCTGTCAAGTTGTTGTTTTTTAAAGTGTTGCCACATGCGCATGTGCTCAAAATGCCGTTGATGTATCGGCACATTTTTTCAAATGATTTATATTGAGAGACAACAGATGTCGGCATAACTTAATATTTAGATGTGCAAAGTTATGAAACAATTGAAAAATGACAAAGAAAATGGGCGAATTTCCTATCTATTTTTTGCAATTAAATTAATTGTTGCTAACTTTGAATGTCATTCAAAACAATGAGATAGAAATGAACTTTCGATTAAAAGCATATATATTAGGGCTTATGTTGGCGGGTGTAGCTTCGATGGCAGCGCAGTCGCTTGAAGATGCGAAGGAACTGTATCGCGACGGAGAGTATGCCCAAGCATTGCCGATTTTTGAGAAACTATTGGCTAAAAAGCCTAAAGATGCCACGTTAAACCATTGGACTGGTGTGTGTTTGATGAAAGCCGGCCGATATGAAGAAGCTATCCCTTTGCTCAAATTTGGCCATAGCCGCAAGGTGATTGAGTCGCCGCGCTATTTGGCCGAGATTGCGTTTCTGCAATATCGTGTTGATGATGCAACCGACTATCTCGACGCCTACCAGACTGCGCTTGACAAAAACAAGCGAGAGATGCCCGTTGAGGTGGAGGAGTTGCAACGCCGTGTAACCAAGATGCGTGCGATGCTTGACCGTGTGGAGCGCATTGAGATTATTGACAGCATTGCGGTTGATGCCGATGCGTTTTTTGAGGCCTATCGCATGACCGCCGAGAGCGGCTCGCTCAATTCGGCTGAGGTGTTGCCTCGAGGTGTCGATGCTGTTGAAAACGCGGTGGTGTATATGCCTGAGAGCAAGATAACTATGATATGGGCGGCTGCCGATGAAAACGGCAAGAGCACGCTTGTGCGCTCGAGTGTATTGAGCGACGGAAAATGGGAACACCCCCACAAACTTGGCGACATTCTCAACGAGGGCGGCGATGCCAATTATCCGTTTATGCTTAGCGACGGCATCACTCTCTACTTTGCCAACAACGGCGAAAACTCGCTTGGCGGATATGACATATTTATCTCACGCCACGATGAAAACGAGTTTTTCCAACCTCAAAACATAGGCATGCCCTATAACTCGATATATGATGATTACATGCTTGCCATTGACGAGATGACCGGAGTGGGGTGGTGGGCCACCGACCGCAACCGTCTTGACGGAAAGGTGACAATCTACAAGTTTATCCCCAAGGACATGCGTGAAAACTATCCTGTTGATGAGCCCCGTTTGCGCCAATTGGCCATGGTAAGCAATTATCGCGATACGTGGGTTGACGGAGCCGATTATAGCGACATATTGCAAGCCGTTGAGGAGATTGGCGAAGAAAGCCAAATCGAAGAACGCGACTTTGAGTTTGCGATGCCCGACGGACAAATCTATACCCAATGGAGCGACTTTGTCAGCGATGAATCCCGCAACGCAATGAAAGAGTATGTGGCCGCTCTCAAAGACCACGAAACCACACGCACTGCACTTGAACAGCTGCGCCGCCGTTATGCACAAGGCGCAACCGAGCTGAATGATATGATATTGCGCATGGAAGAGAAATTGCGTGATGACTATAAACTGTTGCGCAGTTTGTCAAATGATGTGGTGAGACTTGAACAAAACAATTAACCTAAAAATAATAACTATGGAAATTGAATTTTCAGTGGTAGTCATCGCGTTTGTCGCGATAGTTATCTTGATGGTGTTTTTCTATTATGCACCTGTGTTTTTGTGGTTCTCGGCTCGTGTGTCGGGTGTGAGAATTTCGTTGGTTCAGATGGTACTTATGCGCATTCGCAAAGTGCCTACAACAACAATTGTGCGAGCAATGATTGAAGCACACAAGGCGGGTTTGCAAGATGTGACTCGCGACGACCTCGAAGCTCACTATCTTGCCGGCGGTAATGTCGAAAAAGTGGTTCATGCACTTGTGTCGGCGGCCAAGGCTAATATCGAACTCGGATTCAAAATGGCAACAGCAATCGACCTCGCCGGTCGCGATGTGTTTCAGGCTGTGCAGATGTCGGTAAACCCCAAAGTGATTGATACGCCACCTGTTACTGCTGTGGCAAAAGACGGTATCCAACTCATTGCCAAGGCTCGTGTAACTGTTCGCGCCAACATTCGCCAACTTGTTGGTGGTGCAGGCGAAGACACTGTATTGGCCCGTGTAGGCGAAGGTATCGTGTCGTCAATCGGCTCGTCGGTAAGCCACAAAGAAGTGCTCGAAAATCCCGATTCAATCTCTAAACTTGTGCTTCGCAAAGGTCTTGACTCGGGAACAGCATTTGAAATCTTGTCTATTGACATTGCCGATATCGATATAGGTAAAAACATCGGTGCGACATTGCAAATTGACCAAGCGCAAGCCGATAAAAACATTGCTCAAGCCAAGGCTGAAGAGCGCCGTGCAATGGCAATTGCCCTTGAACAGGAAATGAAAGCCAAAGCCCAAGAAGCGCGCGCCCGCGTGATTGAAGCCGAAGCCGAATTGCCCTTGGCTATGGCCGAAGCATTCCGTAGCGGCAACCTCGGCATTATGGATTACTATAAACTCAAAAACATTGAAGCCGACACCACAATGCGCGAGACAATAGCTCGTCCCGGTGCCGCAACTACTCCTAAAAAATAAACTGTTATGACAGCGTTTCTGATTGCGTTGGCGACACTTGTCGTCGGCTATTTTGTCTATGGCCTTATTGTCGAAAAAATCTTTGGTATTGACTCAAAGCGCGATGTGCCGGCCAATTACATGCGCGACAATGTCGATTATATGCCCATGCCCACATGGAAAGTGTTTCTCATTCAGTTTCTGAACATTGCCGGCCTTGGGCCCATTTTCGGTGCGATAATGGGTGTGATGTTTGGTCCGGCGGCGTTTATCTGGATTGTTGTGGGAACAATCTTTGCCGGCGCGGTGCACGACTTTATTTCAGGCGCAGTGTCAATCAGAGCGCGAGGTGCCTCATTGCCCGAAATCGTGGGCAACGAACTTGGAACGGGTGTAAAACAAGTGATGCGCATATTTTCGATTGTGCTTATGGTGCTTGTAGGGGCAGTGTTTGTGAGCCAGCCGGCCGACTTGATTGCATCAATGACACCTGAATCGCTTGACCGTGTGTTTTGGGTGGTGGTTATATTCACATATTACATGCTTGCCACCGTGTTGCCAATCGATAAACTCATTGGCAACCTATATCCTTTGTTTGGTTTTGCCTTGCTGTTTATGGCAGTGGGAATTTTGGCCGTGCTCATCTTTGGCGACTATTCGCTTAACATCGATTTTGCGCAGGGATTACAAAGCCATCACCCCAAAGGTATGCCCGTGTTCCCCATGATGTTTGTGTCAATCGCGTGCGGTGCAATATCAGGATTTCATGCCACACAATCGCCCATGATGGCCCGTTGTTTGAAAAACGAGAAACTTGCCCGTCCGGTGTTTTATGGCGCTATGGTGGCCGAGGGTATAGTGGCGTTGATATGGGCTGCCGCGGCCATCGCATTCACTGGCGGATATGAGCAACTTGCAACATACATGGCCGAGCACAACAACAGCGCAGCTGCATTGGTGAAAGATGTGTCGGTGACATGGTTGGGTGCGCTTGGCGGTGTATTGGCATTGCTTGGCGTGATTGCCGCACCCATTACCTCGGGCGACACTGCATTGCGCAGCGCGAGACTCATTGCTGCCGATTTCTTGCATGTCGACCAATCAAAGATTGTGAAACGCTTGTTGGTGTCAGTACCCATATTTGTAGCTACATTCTTTATAATGCTCATTGATTTCAGCGTGTTGTGGCGTTATTTTGCATGGTGCAACCAGACTCTTGCCGTGTTTACCCTATGGGCTATAACCGTATATCTTGCCCGCCACAAAAAAGCATATATAATAACGCTTATCCCGGCAATATTTATGACTGCCGTGAGTGTGTCATATATATTGTTCGCTCCAAGTCCCGAGGGATTTGGCCTTGGTTATAATGTCGCAGTGGGTTGTGGCGGAGCAGTAGCGGTATTGCTCACTGTGGTTGTATTGGCCTACATTCGCCGCATCAATAACGGCAAACTTAAACGTTCGTTTGATTATTAATGGACTTGCTGAAAGAAATAGGCGATAGCCGATTATATAATTTGCACTCACACACACAGTATTGTGACGGGCGTGCCGATATGGAGCAGTTTGTTGTCGCAGCAGTGGAACAAGGGTTCTCCCACTACGGATTTTCTCCTCATTCGCCTGTGCCCATTGCCTCGCCATGCAACATGGCGGCCGATGAAGTGGCAGCCTATTTGGCAGAATGTGAGCGGTTGCAATGCATCTATGGCGATAAAATTCGTCTGTTTGCAGCCATGGAGATTGATTATTTGAGTAGTGAGTGGGGACCGTCGCACGATTTCTATCAGTCGTTGCCACTTGACTATCGCATCGGCTCGGTGCATTTCATTCCTTCAGAACATGGAATGATTGATGTTGACGGTCGACCCGAAGATTTTGCCGTAAAGATGTGCGAGCACTTTCACGAAGACTTGCGCCATGTGGTAACCACATTTTATCATCAGACATGGGCCATGCTCAACGCTGGAGGATTTGATATTATAGGCCATTTCGATAAAATCGGGTTTAATGCCAGCAACTATCAACCCGGAGTGGAGCAAGAACCGTGGTATTGCCAACTTGTAGCCGATACTATCGATCTCATTGCCGAAAAAGGAGTGATAGCCGAAATAAATACCAAAGCATGGGACAAGAGTCAGCGCTTGTTCCCGAGCCCCCAATGGCTGTCAATGTTGCGCCAACGACACATCCCCGTCGTGGTAAACAGCGATGCACATTATCCACATCTCATTAATGCCGGTCGCGACAAAGCCCTGAGTTTGCTGTTATGAAACGAGTGCGAGACATATTATTGGCTGTTGTGGCAGTGATGATAGTCGTTGCGTGTGGCGAGAGCCGTCACATCAGCGACCGTTTCTCGCAGGCCGAGGCAGTGATGCAAGAGCACCCCGACTCGGCATTGACGCTGCTGCAGGCAATCAACCCCGACGATCTCACAACCGACCGCGGTCGTGCCATGCACGCGCTGTTGCTCTCGCAAGCCTATGACAAAAACTACATCGACCTCACCGACGACTCGCTGATCTCAATCGCCGTCGATTATTTCGCTCCCACCGACGAACACCACTACGCCATGCTTGCTCATTACTACCATGGCCGAGTGTTGTATAATGCGAAGGATTATATTAATGCAACTTTGGCCTACGAACGAACTAAACAGTATATAGAATATGTTGAAGATAGCAAATTAAAAGGTTTGTTATATTCACAGTTGGGCGAGATATATTACATTAACATGGATTACCCTAAAAGCATTGAATCTTATAAAACAGCTTATGATTTTTACGATAAGGGCGGTTTTATTGCCCACAGAAATTTTGCCTTATATGATTTAGGAGAGGCATATTTTAGTAATGCAGATTATCCCAATTCAGAAAAATGCCTAAATCAGGGGTTGGCAAATGCGATTGAGCTCAATAATAAGGTATTGGTTGAAGTGTGCAAGAAAGCATTGTTGGCTGTATATGTTCAAACAAAACGAACCGACAAAGCGTTTGACTTATTCAAAGAATTATCGCTTAACGATGCGAATGTTCCGGAAAGCTCATCTTATTTGGGTATAGTTGCTGTAATGTATGCGCAAATGAGCAACTCTGAAATGTCGGACCGATATCTGAAAAAGGCATGGGAGATTTCAAGCAATTCAAATGATTCGATAACATTGTTTTACCGTGCGGCCTCTTGCGATTATTCCTTGGGGAACATCAATTCGGCATGGCAAAATAATTTAAAGGGTTATAATCTACAAAGTACATTGCTCCGACAAACCCTACAACAACCCCTTGTAACTATCCAACGCGACTATCTTGACCAAAAGTTGGAATACACCAAACAGAAAAACCGTCAAGAAAGAACTATCGTAATACTGATAATCGCTCTCGTTGCATCTATTGCATCTATTTTGATATATCTCTTAATCACGCGTATTAAACAAAGGGATAAGAAAATTGATGAATATATGATACTTATTGATGAGATACAATGTACGGCTCAAGACGCGAACAACAAAGCGTCAACATTATTAAGAGAATTGTTTCAAGAAAAATATGCAATTATAAATAAAATCAGCTCATCAATAAGCGGGTCGATTAGGAGCACGATTTCTCAAAAGCAGATAATAGCTGATATAGAATCAATATTTGAAGCATTAAGAAAAGAGAGTTATTACCAAGAATTAGAATCAGCCGTAAATAGATATCGTAATAATATTATGGCGGATTTGCGAGCAGAAGTGGTATTAAACGAAAAAGAATATCGCCAAATGTGTTTTCATTTTGCTGGTTTTTCAGTTAATCTCATAAGTCTATTATTAACTGAAAATGCATCAAACATATACAAACGTCGTGCACGAGTTAAAGAAAAAATAGCACAAATATCTACAATCAAACGCGAAAAATATCTTATCTAAGAGATAACTTTCTGGTATTCAAACGGTTGAAGTTGTCGTGTGGGCAACTGTCTGATATTCAAATAGTTGTAGATATGTCTAAAAATAAATTTTTTACAGCTTACAATTCTGTTGGTTATCAGCACTTTACGGTTGGGGATGTCTAATTTTTTCAGAAGCAATTTTTGTGGAATACGTCTGTTTTGTCTGTAAATTTGTGAAAACTAAACACTAATTTATTATGACAAAAAAACTTTTACTAACCCTAATGCTATTTGCTCCGTTAGCATTAATGGCAGATGGTGATGATCAGACCGCGCCTCCGATTGATACGGAAATCCCTGAAACAGCCGAACCTATCCCAATGGCTCCGGGACCCATTGTTAAATAAATTACCGCCCTAACGCCCGCATGACGGACATTAATCGCCGAATGTGGGCGTTGGATTTTATGTATAAGTCGGAATGCAAACCAACGCGACATTGATATATGCAATAGGGCAGATTGTGCATCATCTTCAGCGGCAACAGCCAATAGAGCCCCAATTGTGGGATGTGCTTGAAGAAGCCATTAAAGAAGAGTATCCGCAATTTGTGCCCAACCTGTTTTCTGTCATTCGACCCACTTTGATACAATATCGGGTGTGTCTGTTGATAAAAGCAGGATTCCGGCCGATGGAAATCGC
>JAFPCM010000037.1 GCA_017390185.1 Muribaculaceae bacterium | reverse complement strand
GCTGTGATAATATTTCCTTTGGCTGTTGCAAAATCGTTTATATGCATATTAACATGTGCTCTTTTCAATAAACTATAACCAATCAGTACACTGTCATTGTGTTGTAAGCCGAACTCTATCGCTTCGTCAAAAGCCCTTATGCTTTCGGGAAACTTGTATGTATTATTATAAGCCTCTGCAAGACTTATTAAAGCACCGCCTATATACTTTTTGTCTGCATGTTTTTGGAAATGCTCTAATGACTGTTGTGCACATTTCAATTCTTCCTCATAATTATACGAATAATTATATACATACGCTTGCCATGCATAAATCATACCCAAATAAAAATCATCTTTAATTTTCAGGGCATGGTTTTCGGCCTTGATTAGTGAAACTGAACTTTCAGCAAGTTTATTGGCGTTAAACAACACTCGTCCATGATAATAATGAGCAAGCATGGCGTAGTGGTGTTCGTTGGTGGGGGCGAAATAATCGACGGCGATTGTTATTAGCGAATCGTCGGTGAGGTCGATGTAGTTTTTGTCATAGGCTTGCGAGAGCAACAGTGCGTGCATGGCGCGACCGCGGTCGGTAGTGAGTTCGTCGGGGTTGATTGCCTGCAACAGCGTCAATGCCGAGTCGGGATATTCTTGCATAACAGCCTCGGCCTGCTTGTGGGTGTCGCTGATGTGACGGTTCTCGCCACACGCAACGACTATCATCACTGCCACAACGGCCAATAATATGTCACGCACTCGTTTCATGATGCAAATGTATCAATAGTTGCATTCACAACCAAATAAACATTTCACTTTTTCCGTGAATTGAGAAAAAAGCATATAAGTACATAAAAATCGCGTCAACAAGTGTCCCTCTGTTTTGCTTGCAAATAGGGTGACAATGATGAAACCTCTTCGAGGTATCTGCAACGCCCGTCCATCTACCCCATAATTTCGCGTTGCTACATTATGGGGCTTCCAATAGTGCAACATCTTCTTGTACGTGGGGAATTTATTTGTTTCTTGTCTAGAAAAAAGGACACATACTACATTTGCCAAAAAAAATGGAGTCAATGCATGTCGCATAAAATGAAGAATAGCCATGTCTCACGACACGGCTATTCTCCTTGTTGTAAAGTGTATACAGGGATGTGATTATTTACTTATCCACAAAGATAAATCAAGTTTTTTAATTATGCAAACTTTTATGCAAAAAACTATTTTTGATTTTCCTTGTTTTGCTTATCCGATTCGGTTGGCAACCAACGATAAAGTCGGTCGCTCGGGCGAATCTTGGCGGGAACTTTGAATGATATGCTCTGTCCTTTTACCGCCTTTTCGACAGGCTTGAGGTCGACGCGAATTTCGTCAAGAGTCAATATCATTGCTCCGGTTGTGGGGCCTGTGATAATGATTTCATCACCCACACACAATTCACCGCTTTCCATATAAAACTCGGCTACGCCAATGTTTGAGAAATAGCGTACGCCCTTAGCAACATAGGTCTTGACACGGGTTGCCGATGAGCCATATTTGGCCGACCATTCGCCCAAACGCTGGCCCATATAGTAACCGTCCCAAAATCCGCGGTTGAAAATCTTGCGCAACTGCTCGTCCCATTGCGCGATTTTTTCGTCGTCAAATGTGCCTTCGCAGCAAGCGTTAATAGCCTCGTTGTAGCACTGAACGGCTATCTTCACATACTCGGGACCACGAGCACGACCTTCAATTTTCAGCACTCTCACACCGGCATCAATCACCTTGTTGAGAAAGTGAATGGTTTTAAGGTCTTTGGGCGACATGATATATTGGTTTTCGATATCGAGTTGGTCGCCGGTTTCACGGTCGGTAACCGTATATGAGCGACGGCAAATCTGTGTACATGCGCCACGGTTGGCCGACGAGTTCATTTCGTGGAGGCTCAAATAGCATTTGCCCGAAACAGCCATGCACAACGCTCCGTGACAAAACATCTCGATGCGAACACGCTCGCCGTGAGGGCCCCGGATATCTTCACGTTCAATGGCATCGTAGATAGCACGCACCTGCTCCATGTTCAACTCGCGAGCAAGCACCACAACGTCGGCAAATTGAGCATAAAATCTCACGGCCTCAATGTTTGACACATTTACCTGTGTCGAAATGTGCACCTCAACATCAATTGAACGCGCGTAAGAAATCGCGGCAATGTCCGACGCAATAATCGCCGATATGCCCGACTGCTTTACCGCATCTATAATTTTGTGGCAAGCCTCAATGTCGTTATCATAGATAATAGTGTTGACTGTCAAATAGCTTTTCACACCATGCTCAGTGCAAATATTGGCAATGTTGTGCAAATCGTCAAGCGTGAAATTGACCGACGAGCGGGCTCGCATATTCAACCCTTCAACACCAAAATATATAGCATCGGCACCTGCCTCGATGGCCGCATATAGCGACTCATAGCAGCCCACCGGAGCCATTATTTCAAAATCTTTTCTTTCCATTAGTTGCTTATTTTGTGCAAAGTTACACATTTTTAAAGTAACTTGTACTATCAATTTAATCAATCAACAAAAAATGGGGCCGAAGCCCCATTTTGTTTTCCTCTATTTCACATAAAGTATTGACGTCACGCTTTGCTTGCCCAGATAGTAGAGTCGTGCGCGAATTTCTTTTGCATCTGTTGCAAACGGCTTGACATAAATTGGCGAGTCGGCTGTGGGCTCTGTTCCGTCAAGAGTGTAGCGAATCACAGCATTTTTATAGGGGCTATTCATTTTCACTTTGCCTTTTTGCGCTACAATACCGGGCTGACGCATGTGGAAATCGCAGTTGCCGACAAGCGCAGGCAATTCACGCTCGCCAATAACGAGATTGAATTTGGCTTGCGAATAGGTTTCTCCGGCATTCCACGCACGTTCGGCAAGGCCAAACATTTTGGGATACAAATAGCGTTGCAACTGCTCAGGAGAGCGCAAAGTCTCGGCAAACACATGTCCGCTCAAACCTATCACTTGCCCTTTGCCATCGGCAGGAACCGGGCACATCTTAGCCGGATAGCCTGCTAACGAGGCAAACTCGTCGACAATACCTCCCCATGTCAATCCTGGTTCATCGGGGTGATAGTTATATGACTGGTCAAGATAAAAATGATTTACATTGCTCAAAATCACCGGATAACCGCCACGCAATGCCTGCACCGACACATGCTTTTCGATTGGCGCTTTGGGGTTAAACACAGTCCAACAGTTGACACCACCAGTCAATGGAGCCACTTGCGCATTATACTCATCGCTGTGACCAACTGCAATTTCTTGCCATCCGTGCATAGGCACATTGCGTTCGGCAAGAATCTGCGCAATCTGTTTTACAAAGTGAGCATGCAAACCTTTCTCTCCGTCAAGGTTGTTGTCTTTGATAAACGCAAGAGCCGATGGCGATCCGTTCCAAGCACCGTGGGGCACTTCATCGCCGCCGATGTGGATTGCAGTCAAAGGCACTCCCGCTTCTTTGTACATTGATATGATTTCACCGATAACCACACGCATGAAATTTACGGGGCCTGGCAACGCGGGATTCATCACATTGTCATGAAATGCCTGTGCCGAGGTGTAGCGCGAGGTGTCACCGTCTTCGATTAGGCGGTAGAGATCATCGCCAGTGCGGCGGTAGCGTGCTTCCATGGCTTTGATGGCTGCGCGGGCATGGCCAGGCGATTCGATTTCGGGAATCACGTCTATGCCAAGGTCATAACATTTTTTCAAAAATGCGATAAACTGTTTGCGAGTGATATAACCGTTTGATGAGCCGGCCTGCTCGTCGGGATTACCGTTGCCGGCAAAGATTTGCACAAGGTGCTCGGTTTCATCAAGTGTGTAACCACGACGCGACCCAAGGTCGGTCAACTCGGGGAATGCGGGAATTTCAAGTCGCCACGCCTCATCATCGCAGAAATGAAAATGCAACTTATTCATGCGATATTGCGACAAACGGAATGCCACATCTTCAAGAGCTTCAAGCGGTTGGTTATTTCGCGCGATGTCAATCATCACACAGCGATAGTGGAAATCGGGATAATCCTCAATCACGGCAGTAGGAATCTTGCCACCATTGCGATGCCACAATTTCATAAGAGCCACACGAGCCATCTTCTCGGCTTGGGGCGAAGCGGCTTCAATCACCACTCCGTCGGCATTAATGTTTATGCGATAAAACTCATAGTTTTCATGTTTGATTGACACCACTTTGGGATTAACCGCCTGGGCACAATATCCTTTTCTGGTCTCTTTTACACTCTTGAACGATGGGATAATATCAAATGCGCCCAAGCGTTCGCGAGTATTGAGGGTTTCATTAAATGCATAGATAGCATCGGCATATGGCATACGGTCGCGCGAGGGCGTTCCCCACAATTCGGGCGATGACGAGATTGACTTATAAGTCCACTCAACCGGTTTCACCGTGCCGTCGGTGGTGACAACATGGAAACCGTCAGGGCGGTAACTCACATTGGCCAATGTGCCACGTGTGTGAATGTCAATCACTACGCTGTCGGCACCAAAATCGTCGCTTGTAAGATAGTAATATCCCGGCACAATCTCGTGAATTGCATCTCCAGGAGTGATTACTTGCATCTTGCGCGAGAATTGGTTAAAACACAGGCGTTCGACACCAGCTGTATTTTTCACTGTCAGACGCTGCACATACGACACGCCTTTTTCATCGGTATTATTGCCCAACGATTGCCATTCGACAGTAGTTTGAGCCATGGCCGCAGTTGATAACATCACTGTTGCGGCAAATATCATTTTACGCATTTTGATTATGATTTTTTATTATTTGATACAAATTTTCGCAGCCGTTTTGCAACAAGTCAAGCACAAGCTCAAAGCCCTCGGCACCCGAATAATAAGGGTCGGGGATATGGTCATAGTGAAACGACTTGTCGACAAACCGAGCCATTGGCACAATCTTGGCGTCAGCCTCAACCGTAGGTGCAAGTCGACGCAAGTTCTGCTCGTTTGAGCCGTCCATTGGCACAATCAGGTCAAAGTCGTCAAAATCGGCCTCTCTCACCTGTCGACAACGATGGGTCAACTCAATGCCACGACGGCGGGCATGAATGCGCATGCGATGGTCGGGCAACTCGCCGATGTGGTAATTCCCTGTTCCGGCCGAGTCTATTTCCCACATATCTTCATCGCCATGCTCTGCCACTATGTTGTGCATAATGCCATCGGCAGCCGGCGAACGACATATATTACCCAAGCACACAAACAACACTTTCACGGGGCGAGAGCCGGGAGCCGGCATCGGGGGTAAAAACAAGGTATCCATATCTTTACATAGCTTTTACCACAAGGGCATGAACGAGGTTGAGTACACCATTTTGCGTTCAAACTCGTCGTGCGACATTGTCATAAGCATAATTGTCTGAATCAAGCACAAAACGCTGATAACAACAGGCACAACCAATGTCCACCAGCACAAAAAGCTCAACAGCAACACAGTTATGCCTGCACCGGTTTTGCCCAAATAAAAGTATTGAGCGCCCAAAGAGCCAAGGAAGAATGCCAACAATGCAGTCAAGCCGCGGCTCCTGCCACAGCCACACTCATCAAACAGTCCGGGCACAGACACGGGTTTCGCACTTTTTTCTGCTGTCTGGTCCAATGGAGGAGGCGTAGCAGGTTGCGTGCGTGGGCAACCGCAATTGGGGCACACCGATGCCGATTCGGACACTTGGTTGCCACATTCTTTGCAATACTCTTTTTTCTGTACCGGAGCACCACAGTGAGGGCAACAAGCAGCCAAGTCCGATACTTGTTTTCCACATTCAGCACAATTTATCAATGCCATAATTATGTATGTTTTAAGTTTTTAATATCGTTATAAATAGCCTCGGCAGTAGCATTGGCGGCATTGCTGTCGCCCAATATCTGCCGCATTCGGCAATAGTTTTCAATCATCAGTTTTCGGCCATCACTTCCGGGCAAAATCTTGTCTACTTCACGACTCACCTCATCAACATTGCAATGGTGCAACAACATCTCGGCAACAATAGAGTTGTCACAGATGAGGTTGGGCAACGACACATAATTGATTTTCAATATATGCTTAAACAGATTATATGACAATTTTGAGCCGTTTGCACGATAACATACCACTTGGGGTGTTTGCAACAATGCCGCTTCGAGTGTAGCCGTGCCTGATGTCACCAAAGCGATGTCGGCATGGCGCATCAATTCAAATGTCACGCCCGTAACAACAGGAAGGTCGGTATAACGGCCATAAATGTTGCCGTCAATGCCCGGCGCACCTGCCACCACGGCTTGAAATTGGGGATAGCGTTGTGCCACCTCAACCATAATTGGCAAATTGTTGCGAATTTCGCCCTGACGGCTGCCTGGCACGAGTGCCAAGATGGGGCGGTCGGGCAACTGATGCTTATCCAGAAAATCCTGTCGCTCGGGCAAGGATTGCATACGCAACTCTATTTCCTCTACCGACGGATTTCCCACATAGGTCACATCATAGTCATGTTTTTTAAAGAACTTCACCTCAAAGGGAAGTATCGAGAACAGTCGGCGAACATAGCGCTTGATGTCCTTGACACGATATTCTTTCCATGCCCACACTTTGGGCGAAATATAATAGTAAACCGGTATGCCCAATTTTTGAGCATGGCGCGCAAGTTTGAGGTTGAAACTCGGATAATCTACCAATATCAACGCATCGGGGCGCGACGATTGCAATACCTCTTTGGCACGGCTCAGATTGCCAAGCACCTGTGGCAGATGGCGAATGACCTCGCTGAATCCCATATACGCCATTTCGCGATAATGAATC
Organism: Muribaculaceae bacterium; assembly: GCA_017390185.1. GTDB lineage: Bacteria > Bacteroidota > Bacteroidia > Bacteroidales > Muribaculaceae > RGIG4079. The sequence continues at coordinate 10,668 of JAFPCM010000037.1, read as the reverse complement.
AACGGAGCCACCCCCGATGACTGATGCATCAAGTCGCCGCCAAGATACACAAACTCGGCTGCACTATCAGCCTGTCGCAACGCATCAATCAGTGCAGCAGCATGTATATCGCCCGAGGCCTCTCCTACCGATAAAAAATATTTCATTGCCAATAAATTGTAACTATATTTCCACAAAGATAATTTTTTTCGGTGACTTATTGCCACAAAACGGCCATTTTTCGTTTAATAGGCCACAAATGAGGCATAATACTCAATACGCTACAAGGTGCCGATAAATCGCAGTTGACTTCCGAGCCTCAGGGCGAGCTCCAAGCCAATCCCAACTCAATAAACTCATTACCGTCCATCTTATTCCAGTCACTCCGTGCCTCTTAACATCCTTTTTGCTAATAAAATATCGCCTGCAACATAATTGCAGACGATACTTAATTTTACGATTGATTATCTCAATTTTATGTGTGGGCAAAATTCTTTTAGAATTGGCCCATACTTTTTCATTTCAGCATTACTCATACATCGTGCATTATCGCTTAGTCGTGTAAATGTACCATTAGATTCTTCTTTCCAAACTTGCACATGAACTCTTCCTACTTCAAACACACGATTTGAACCCTTATTTTTATGATTATGACTCCAATCAAAATCTAAGTACTTCTTATTGCCTATATAAACACGAGCTTGGCATACCCCATTTTTGTTTTTCCTAAAATAAACGTCAGAAGTATTAGAATAATACGGTAAGCTTGTATGAGTATCTTTGTCTCCGATTTTTTTAATCACAGTCCCCTTAACACCATTTACAATTTTAGATGGCTCTAACGCTGTGTATTCCGAGCGACGACCTTTTTCGTCACGCGAAAAAAATTTTGCATCATTTCCCATTTATCTATCCGTTAAGTCATGGTTGCGATTATAATTCACATAGGTGTAGTCGTTTTCTCTTAGCCACTCAAATAGTGTGAGATTACGGTCTATATACCCCAATTCTTTGAGATTTAGAGCAAGTACTTCAGAAAGATTCATTACATGTTCCTCAAATTCTCCATTGCTGTCTATTTTATATCCTAAGAGATATTCATCGTAATACATCCTTACAAGGTATATCTCATCTGGATTTTCATACTCTGAAATCAGAAGATCATTTAGACCTGTGATTTCGTATTCTTGCTTATATTGAATGTTCTTGAAGAAATTTGCTTCGCTAATAGAAGCATAATTACCTTTCATTTGCTCAAATAGGGCTTTGTCTTCAGCCCAAAGCTCATGAACGTTATTTCCCATTTTTTTTAATTTTTCTTAAGTTAGTTGAAATAAAATCAGGAATAAACTGAAGAGGGGTTGTTATACCTGCAACTTCAATCTCTTCGCCATACACCAAAATCAAAACTGGGTTCTTTTCTTCTTCAAGCCGTCTAATTCCATAACACCACATGTTGTATGCATTAGAGTCTTTTCGGTTGCCCATTCCGCTTACAGCAATAACGCTATTCATTGGCAAACCATCGAAACAATATCCAAATGAATTTAGACCACCCCAGCTTGCTGTAGGGATAACATTATATCCACACAATTGCCAATACGCACCAATAAATCTTGTACGGAAGACATTTTGACGATTGTAAAAATCTGTTGGATAATCGCTCCACAATGACAAATCTGGCGTGAAGAAAAAGTCATAAGAGCTGATTGAGTATGTTGTATACTCAAGATTTGCCCATACCGCATCCCTAAATTGACAATCGTTTAAGAAGAAGTGTAAGGCTTTGCCTTCTCCATCATACTTGTTTCTGTGAGTGTAAGGCACACAAACAAAGTCTGTCGTACTTGTATATGGCATAATTATAGGTGTTCCGTTTGGAGTAAACTCCATGCCTTGAGCCAAGTGCATGTTGTCATAAATCTGTTTACTCTTTTTTCTTATGGGAACTTTTTCCCATTTTATGTTTCGACCACGACTATTGTGGTCTATAAGGTATAACTCCTTATTTGAGAATAAGCAATTGCTTTTTTTGCTCATTTATTATAATTTTTATATAGCGAATCCTTAGCTCGCTTTTTAAAATTTAACATTGTAGCGAAATGAAAAACACAAGACATTTCAACCACATAAAAAAGAGCGATTTTAGCAATTTTTTGCTTGTTTGTATACCAAATTTTGACTAACTTTGTAAACAAATAAAGCATTAACTCGCACCTATTTAAAGGCTTAAAATCCTCAAAATCGCTTGAAAAATAGGACTTTATTCTTGCCTCACACGCCCGACCAAAGTAGTGTGAGGCTTTTTCGCCTTTTATCTGTTAGCTTTCCATACTTTTATCAGTTTTAGGTATCTCTCTGTAAACCATTTTATACACTTCTCCCTCTAATTCATTGTCCAAAGAAACGATTCTTTGGAGGTCAAATATTATAGTCTTATTCTTGTAATCCAAATCTAAGGCGTCAAACAACCCCTTGGTATTGAGACTATAATATCCGCTGGAAATAGACAGTTTAAATGCATCTTCGTTTTCAGATTCAGATACAATTAAATACAACTCTTTGTCATCATTATCGCCTTGTGCGAATTTGATGTATTTTCTCGTTTCAAACCCAAGCACATCGCTAGTTGTCTTTGGAAATCCAAGCTTACCTGTTGCTTGTATCGTTGCCTTGAGCTTTACTCCGTATGTCTTTACACTTAAAATTTTCATCTGCTAATTAAATTCCATTTACGCAAAATTAGTGATTTATTTTATATTGACAAAATTTTAACACTATAAATTCAATGTTTTATTTTTGTGTGTTGTGTTGTGTGTTGTGTTTTATGATTTATTTTGTATGGCACTTTTTAAAGTTTGCTTAAGCAATTTATGAAAAAACCGTCTTTTAAGAAATGAAATAAAAAAACAACTTTGTTGAAAACTTTTTACTCAAATGTGAATTATACCGAAGTACAATTTGACCAAATTGAGAAATTCGCTTCCATATACCTCAAAGCATCGGATATGGCAGTCATTCTCGACATACCGCCCGAAAGACTCCGTTGGGATATCTCGCAGAAAGATTCCGAAGCTTCCCGACACTATTATCGTGGTAAAGCAGCTACACCAAGAAATGCTCCTTACTCAAGTGGGCTCACCTCTGCGATTGAGAACACCCACAAAAATCTTCTCGAGATGGAAGATGATGAGTAACAAACTACAATGCCGCCACTTTTAGTTTGCCCATCTCGCAATAGTTTAATAAATTTGCGACTACTAACTCTAACATTTTGCACATTATGAACGATTTCAGATATTGCACTCCCACCCAATATGTTTTTGGTCGCGGAGTTGAAAGTCAAACAGGCGAGTTAACCCGCTCAATGGGTTGCAAACGAGTTTTGATTGTATATGGCGGCGGTTCGGTTGTGAGAAGCGGATTGCTCGACCGCGTGAAGCAATCGCTTGATGCCGAAGGAATTGAACACATTGATCTGGGCGGCATCAATCCCAATCCCACTGACGACCGCGTGTATGAAGGCATTGATTTGTGCCACACCCACAACATAGACGGAGTGTTGGGTGTTGGTGGAGGCTCGGCTATCGACACAGCAAAAGCCATTGCCGGAGGCGCGCTCTATGACGGCGATTTCTGGGACTTCTATGCAGGCAAAGCCATTATGACCAAAGCATTGCCAATCGGAGTTGTTCTCACCATTCCCGCAGCCGGCAGCGAAGGTTCGGGCAACTCGGTGATTACCAAACTTGACGGTCTGCACAAAATCAGTCTGCGCACCGACACCGCTCTCCGCCCCCGCTTTGCCGTTATGAACCCCGAATTGACTTTTACCCTCCCCCCATATCAGACAGCAAGCGGCATTGCCGACATGATGACTCACATCTATGAACGCTATTTCACCAACACTCCCGATGTAGAAGTTACCGACCGCGTTGCCGAAGGTGTACTCAAAGCCATTATCAACGAAGCGCCCAAAGTGATGGCCGATCCTGTTAACTATGAAGCGCGCGCCAACATTATGTGGTGTGGAACACTGGCCCATAACGGAGTGTGCGGAACAGGCCGACAAGAAGATTGGGTGTCACATTTTATGGAACATGAGTTGAGTGCAGTATATGGCGTTACTCACGGCGCAGGACTTGCCGTTATCGTTCCGGCATGGCTCACATTTATGGTTGACCACAACCCTGGCAAAGTGGCACAATTTGCCCGCCGAGTGTGGGATGTCGACATTGCCGACGACCGCCTTGCAGCCATTGAGGGTATCAACCGCTTGAAAGACTTTTACCGTTCAATCGGCATGCCTGTCACCATCAAGGAATTGGGCATTGAAAATCCCGACATAGATCTGCTTGTCAAGAAATTACACGAAAACAAAGGCGAAGTCATCGGCGGCTACTATCGGCTCACAGCCACCGAAACCGAGCAAATCTACCGACTCGCTCTATAACCGTTAAATAGACAAAGTAAATGTGTGTTTAAGGGAAATCTCACAACCGAGGTTTTCCTTAAATTCACATAGCCCGTAGTTGGGCTCGCCGTGCTCGGTCGACGGACCGATGTCAAGCACTTTAATCCCGTTATTGCGGTAGTGCTCAAACAAGCAGTAAGACAACATGTTCATGGGGCGCATTTCGCCATAACCCGGCACATCGCCCCAATACACCACTTGGGCAATGCCATCGGCCACATGAAACACTTGTGCCGCAGCCACATCAACACCGTCGAGAGTCAATACAAAGAAATCGGCGTCAATGATGCGTATTGTGCGCAACACATCGTCCAAAGACATGCGCAATGGATATCCGCGACTCTCACGGTTGGTTTTGATAACCTCATAGGCACGAGCTACTTGCGCATCATCGCGAGCATTGAGTCGCACAAATTCGAAGGGAACGGTCTTGGCACGATTGAGGTTCTTGCGTGCATTGCGCGACAAGTAATCTTCGCAATTATCAAATCGCGATAAGTCATAGTGATAGTTCAAATCGGTGTGGCTCAGTTCAAACTGCGACCGGCCAAACATCGCAACAACCTTTGCCATAAACGATTGTGCATAAACCATCGGCGGCAACGTTACCGTCATTTCACAGCAATCACTTGCGTTGAGATATTCGGCAAGCAAATCAACAGCCTCGCGCAACACTTCCAGTCGTGGCTCTTCGTTATATACAAATCCGCCAAATGGTGACGAGAACGGAGAACAAAGTCGCTGATCACGCTCGCCAAGTATCATGCCCAATCGCACCTTGGTGTCGATAAATAGCAAATAATGTACCTGCGAGCATTTGCCAGCATTGAGTTGGGCAAAATCGGCTGTGTTAAACACATTGATTCGGCCAAAACTTGCTGCAAATTTCTGACTGTCAACCCTCTTTATTTCCATAGTTTCCATCTAATTATCACTCGTTTAACTCACCCTTGCCTTCTCGCACTATTTCGGGATTGTTACTGTCGGTGCAATCAACAACAGTCGAGGGCACCAGCTCGCCTGTGCCGCAATCGATGAGCAAATCAACATCGTTTTCATAACGCATTGCTATTGACTCGGGTTCGCAACCTTCCTCGGGCAAATCAGCATTCCATTCAATTGACGTTGTCAACACCGGATTGCCCAATCGCTCGGCCAACAGGCGCGCGACAGCATTGTCGGGAATGCGCACGCCAACAGTCTTGCGACCCTTGAACACCTTTGGCAACGAACTTGATGCCGGCAAAATGAATGTGAACGGGCCGGGGAGATTGGCTCTGAGCAACTGAAACGAGCGATTGTCGATGCGAGCATATTCCGATGCTTGAGATATATCGCTGCACACTACCGACAGATTGGTTTTCTGCGGATTAATGTCCTTAAAACGGCAAATGCGCTCAATAGCATTGTTGTTTAACGCATCACAACCGATTGCATAGAGAGTATCAGTGGGATAAATCACTATGCCTCCATCGCGCAATGTGTCAATCACAAGGTCCATATATCGTTCATTGATATTGGACTCATACATTTTCAGTATTCTCACGGCCTATATTGATTAATGGTTATGTTCTTGGCTTGGCTATATTTCTCTATGAGCGACACGGCATATTCTATGGTCTGGTCAACCGGCATTTCCTCGCCATAGATATTGATGCATATGAGCAACTTTGTGGTGTTATCAGTGAGTTTTGTGCGCTCTACATCGCTCGTCGGCGTTCCGATTCCGCCCACCTTGTCGCGATACACCGGCAAAAAAGCGATATTAAGTTGACCGCGGCCAATGGCTTCGAAGTCCTCGCCCTCTCGACCTACACCCAACACCAATTCATCGCCTTCGATCTTTCCGGCATCAAAACCTCCAATCGAGTAACCCGTGCGCATCGACAGCACATTTATCAAATCAACAAGGGCATTGATGCGATAAAGTCCCATACCCTTAACCGCACGGCGACACAACGCCTCGCTTGACGGACGGTAACGGTTGGGCTCTTTGCCCAAAGCCTTATAGGCCGCACGCGTGGCGGCAATGCCAGGGCGTTTGTTCACTTGGTCCATCGCATAATTGGCCGCTATGCGTGCCATCTCGTCTTCCAACTCTTGCCACAACTCGTCGGTCGTAGCACCGTTGATGACATCGGCTTCAATAGCCACAACTTGCAACCCGGGAGCTGCTTGTTTTATCTCGTCACTGATTATTATTTTCACGGGTAATGATTTTCCCACAAATTTACAATATTTTTCCTAATTCCAAATAATGAGCATTAAATGCACCGATAATTTTGTGTCTTTGCCATTAAATGCGCCAATAATTCTGTGTCTTTGCCATTAAATGCGCCAATAATTCTGTGTCGTAAAATGGAGTAAAAAAACCACGATTTTTCGCGGCTGAAAACAGGTAAAATATGCATATAAAAAAAGCGTTGTCTCACGACAACGCTTTCCCTTTAAACCTTTATCTTAATCTAATACTATGAAAAACACACACGCAAAGATACCTCCTTTGAAAAAACCAAGAAAGACAATCTATCAAAAAAGCGCAGATATTAACTCTTTTTCACAATTCGCACCGTTGTAAATCTACCACAGGGCATTCCTATGCCATCATTTGGCACATGTTGACTCTTTTTGGGGTGTTTATGCAATGCAATATGTGTATATGCTATGCTACATCACCCTAAAATGCAGTTTCAATCTTGGCACCACAGGCAAATGAATATACACATTATTAAAATAAATTTGTATATTAGGCCGCTCTAAATTTTGGCAAATAGGCAATAAATTAGTAATTTTGCACCTTGTAATTGGCCTTTGGCACCTCATAGGCTATGCAGTCTATGCCCTGACATTGGCAAATAAAACCGTTTAAGAAACACAATAATCAATCTAAATAGGTTCAAAATTATGAGTAAAGAAAAAAAATTCTTGACCTGTGATGGTAACCAAGCAGCTGCACATATCTCGTATATGTTCTCAGAAGTAGCTGCAATCTACCCCATCACTCCCTCGTCAACAATGGCCGAATATGTTGACGAATGGGCTGCAGCAGGACGCAAAAACATCTTCGGAGAAACCGTTTTGGTGCAAGAAATGCAATCAGAAGGCGGTGCAGCTGGTGCTGTTCACGGTTCACTTCAAGCAGGTGCCTTGACTTCAACCTACACTGCATCACAAGGTCTTCTCCTTATGATTCCTAATATGTACAAAATTGCCGGCGAATTACTCCCCTGTGTGTTCCACGTGTCGGCTCGTACACTTGCTTCTCACGCGCTCAGCATCTTTGGTGACCACCAAGACGTAATGTCTGTTCGCCAAACAGGTTTTGCTATGCTCGCTGAAGGCTCTGTTCAAGAAGTTATGGACCTCGCTGGTGTTGCTCACTTGGCAACCATCAAATCACGCGTACCCTTCGTTAACTTCTTTGACGGTTTCCGCACATCTCACGAAATCCAAAAAATTGAGATGCTCGAAAACGAAGACCTCGCTCCCCTCGTTGACCACGAAGCGCTCGCTCAATTCCGCGCTCGCGCCCTCAACCCCGAAAAACCCGTTGCCCGTGGTATGGCCGAAAACGGTGACGTTTTCTTCCAACACCGTGAAGCTTGCAACAACTACTACGATGCAGTTCCCGCTATCGTAGAAGAATATATGAACAAAATTTCTGAAATCACAGGCCGCAAATATGGTTTGTTTGACTACTATGGTGCCGAAGATGCTGACCGCGTAATCATCGCAATGGGTTCAGTTACTGAAGCTGCCAAAGAAGCAATCGACTATATGACCGCTCAAGGCGAAAAAGTGGGTCTCGTTTCAGTTCACTTGTACCGTCCATTCTCTGCTAAGCACTTCCTCGCTGCAGTTCCCGCAACAGCTAAACGCATTGCTGTTCTCGACCGCACAAAAGAACCCGGTGCTAACGGCGAACCCCTCTACCTCGATGTTAAGGAATGTTTCTATGGCAAAGAAAACGCCCCCGTTATCGTTGGTGGCCGTTATGGTCTTGCTTCTAAAGACACTACTCCTGCTCAAATCATCGGCGTATTTGAAAACCTCGCTCTTCCCCAACCCAAAGACCACTTCACTGTTGGCATCGTTGACGATGTAACATTCACTTCTCTCCCCATGAAAGAAGAAATGGCTCTCGGCGGCGAAGGCACTTTCGAAGCTAAATTCTATGGTCTTGGTGCTGACGGTACTGTAGGTGCAAACAAAAACTCTGTAAAAATCATTGGTGACAACACCAACAAATATTGCCAAGCATACTTTGCTTACGACTCTAAGAAATCGGGTGGTTTCACTTGCTCTCACCTCCGCTTTGGTGACAACCCCATTCGTTCAACCTACTTGGTTAACACCCCCAATTTCGTAGCTTGTCACGTTCAGGCTTACCTCAACATGTATGATGTTACTCGCGGTCTTCGCGACGGCGGCACATTCCTTCTCAACACAATCTGGGAAGGCGAAGAACTCGCTAAAAACCTCCCCAACAAGGTTAAACGCTACTTCGCTCAACACAACATCACCGTTTACTACATGAATGCAACTAAGATCGCTCGCGAAATCGGTCTTGGCAACCGCACCAACACCATTCTCCAAAGCGCATTCTTCCGCATCACTGAAGTAATCCCTGTTGACTTGGCTGTTGAACAAATGAAGAAATTCATCGTTAAGAGCTATGGCAAGAAAGGTCAAGATATCGTTGACAAAAACTATGCTGCTGTTGACCGCGGTATGGAATACAAAACACTCGCTATCGACCCCGCATGGGCTAACCTCGCCGACGAAGCTGTCGTTGAAAACAACGACCCCGCATTCATCAACGAAGTTGTTCGCCCCATCAACGCTCAAGATGGTGACCTCCTCAAAGTTTCTGCATTCAAAGGCATCGAAGACGGTACATGGCAACAAAGCACTGCCAAATATGAAAAACGCGGTGTAGCTGCATTTGTTCCCGCTTGGAACCCCGCTACTTGTATCCAATGTAACAAGTGTGCATATGTTTGTCCTCACGCTGCTATTCGTCCCTTCGTTCTCGACGCTAACGAAATGGCTGCTGCACCCTTCGGTGAAGATCGTTCACTCAAGGCTATCGGCAAACAATTTGAAGGCATGCGCTTCATTCAAGCTATTGACGTTCTCGACTGTCTCGGTTGCGGCAACTGTGTTGACGTATGTCCCGGCATGAAGGGCGTGAAAGCTCTCGAAATGAAACCCCTCGAAACTCAACTCGATGTTCAAAACGAATGGGAATACTGTGTTGAGAAAGTGGCTTCAAAACAAAAACTCGTTGATGTTAAGGCTAACGTGAAGAACAGCCAGTTTGCAACTCCCTACTTTGAATTCTCAGGCGCTTGCTCAGGTTGTGGTGAAACTCCTTATGTGAAACTCATCACTCAACTCTATGGCGACCGCGAAATGGTAGCTAACGCAACAGGTTGTAGCTCTATCTACTCAGGCTCTGTGCCCTCAACTCCCTATACTACTAACGAAAAAGGCCAAGGTCCTGCTTGGGGCAACTCATTGTTCGAAGACTTCTGCGAATTTGGTCTCGGTATGGTTATCGCTAACGAAAAAATGCGCGCTCGCCTCGAAGGCCTCGTTGCACAAGCTGTTAACTGCCCCTCATGCAGCGACGAGCTCAAAGCTCTCTTCGCTGAATGGCTTGAAGTTAAAGAAGATGGCGAAAAGAGCCGTGAAGTTACCGACAAGATTCTCCCCTTGGTAGCTGCTTGCGGTTGCGACACTTGCAAGAAGATCAACGAATTGAGCCACTACCTCGTGAAACGTTCACAATGGATTATCGGTGGTGACGGTGCTTCTTATGACATCGGTTTCGGCGGTCTCGACCACGTTCTCGCATCAGGCAAAAACGTAAACATCCTCGTTCTCGACACCGAAGTTTACTCTAACACAGGTGGTCAAGCATCTAAAGCAACTCCCGTTGGTGCTATCGCTAAATTTGCCGCTGCAGGTAAACGAGTTCGCAAAAAAGACCTCGGTTTGATTGCTTCAACTTATGGCTATGTTTACGCTGCTCAAATCGCTATGGGTGCTGACCAAGCTCAGACTCTCAAAGCAATTCGCGAAGCCGAAGCATACGATGGTCCTTCAATCATCATCGCATATGCTCCCTGTATCAACCACGGCTTGAAAGCAGGTATGGGCAAATCTCAACAAGAAGAAGCTCTCGCTGTTGCATGCGGTTACTGGCACCT
>JAFPCM010000036.1 GCA_017390185.1 Muribaculaceae bacterium | reverse complement strand
TCAATTCGGTATAGAATCGGAAGAGGAGACCTTGAAGGTTTCCTTTATCGTCTAACATAGTGCTTGAAGGAGGCATATCAAATACACCAGAGTAGATTTTGCTACCGATAGCTGTTGCGCTTTCAAAGAGACGCCATTTAGCGAGAGCGTCGGCATTAGCAGCATCAGGACCAGTCCAACCGCCAACATTACCGATAAGGTAGATGTAGCCAGGTGATTGAATAGCGCAATACTCTTTAACTTGATTGAGAGCAATCACGTTTGAGAGGATTTCGCTGCCTTCGATACCGTCGATGAGAGCACGCACGCGGAAGTAAACTTTGCGAGCGGGTTCGTCAGTATAATCGTCTTCGCTTTCGATGCCACGGAGTTTGCAGATTGCTTCGGCAACTTCCGATGCCTTAACTTGTGCGTAGCATTTTACATATTTAGTACCACATTCTACAAATGTAGAGTCAGTACCATCAAGTGAAACCTGAACATAGTATGCCGCAGTTGCTGCATAACCATAGTCGGGTTGAGACCATGAAAGGTCGATTGTACCATCAGCACTGAGTTCATACAACTGATTGGCGAGAGCCGGTGTGTTGAGCACGAACTTAGTGGGGTTTTGATATTGCGGATCGGTGTCTTCACAGCTGCTAAAGCCAAGCACTGCAACCAAGCACGCAAACAATATTGATAATTTTTTCATTTTTACTCGTGTTAGATATTAAACAATGAGTTTTTGATTATTTGCTGTAACCGTCGTTTTGAGTATAGTTTTGGAAACTGATTACAGTAGCAGGAATGGGGAATACATTCATGTGCAAGGGAGTTTCAGCACCACCATTGCCCACATTGCCTTTCCAGTTCCAGTTGTAAGCACCACCGGCATACTTGTTGTGACGAACGAGGTCAGTGCGGCGAACGTTTTCGCCATAGAGTTCACGGCTGCGTTCGTCAAGAATGTTTTCGGCTGTGAGTTGAGCAACAGTCCAAGCGGGAACACCTGCGCGTTGGCGAACATAGTTTACATATTCGAGAGCAGATGCTTGGTCGCCAACATGGCCCACTACATAAGCCTCAGCAGCGTTGAGGTAGATTTCGGCGAGACGAATTACACACCAGTCAGCATCAGCAAATGAGTTGCTTGAAGGAGGACAATTTTCTTCGTCGATGTTACCTTCTTCGTCATAAGCATAGTTAGTGTACTTAACGGGAACATAACCGTCGGCAAAGTTTGTGATAGACTCGTTAGTGATGTTAGCACCTTGTTTTTCAGTCATCCAAAGAGCAGCACGGAGGTCGTCGGTTTCACCACCTACGAAGCCGAATTTTTCAGAGAATTGTTGACGAGCGTTCATACAAGTCCATGATGCACTCAAACCTGTGCTGGCATTTGTCATTTCAACGCCGGGAGTAGAAGTTGAAGATGATGCAGCAATAAAGAATGTTGTACCACCATAGTTTTCAAGTTGTTTACCATCTTGAGGAATACCCCAGATAATTTCGTTCACGCGTGAACCTTGTGACATGTATTCGTCATTATTTGCACCAAACACAGCTTTGTATGATTGAGCAAGACCTGAATTTTCAAAGCCTGCACCTTTGTGGTGGTTGATGATTTTTTGACAAATACTCCAGCACTCATCATAAGCGGGAACACCGCAGAATACTTCGGCATTGAGATAGAATTTTGCAAGAAGAGCATCGCAACATTCTTTGCCTACATAACCATAAGCGGGTTCTGCATAGTTTTCGCCCCATTCGCCAGAAACGATTTCAAGGTCGCCAACAACCTTGTTGTAAAGGTCGGCGCGTTTCCATTGTGCGGGAGCAGTACCGGCAGCAAATGTTTCGTCAGAGTAACCAGCGTTACCAAACATGTCGATTGCATAGAAGTATGCAAGACCGCGAAGCACTTTTGCTTGACGTTTATATTCTTCAGCAAGGGGAAGAAGGTCTTCTGTGAGATAGAATTTACCGTTGTCAACTGTGCGGATAAATTCGTTACAAAGAGCAATTTGAGTGTAAAGACGAGAGTATGTAGTGTACATTACACCGTTGTCAGCTGCAAACTGCATTGTAGCAAGTTCGTATTGACCTGCGTCACCAAATTGTTTCCAAGCAAACTCGTCGGTAGTCAATTCGTTACAAACGAATACGGCACGAGTGAATGAGTTGGCACCGGCGTCACCACCAGAGATAATTGAGTTACCGGGACCACCATAACCTGAAGTTGCAAGACCTTGGTAGCATTCAGCAAGAACACGGTCCATATAACCCTTGGGGTCTTCAGCAAATGTATCGGGCGTAAGGTCATTGTTGTCGATGAGGGGATTGTTAAGATCATCAACACATGATGTCAACGCAAATGCTGACAAGCCCAATGCGATAAATATTTTATTGAATGATTTCATATTCTTGTTCTTTCTTTAATTAAGTTATTAGAAAGTTGCAACCAAACCGAGAGTGAACGACATGGGTCGGGGGTATACGTTGTTGTCGATACCTGAGAACACTTCGGGGTCAAGACCGCTGTATTTGGTGATTACGAAGGGGTTTTGAACAGCACCAAAGAGGCGGAGTTTGAGAGCATTGTTCAACAAGTTGTTGAATGAGTAGCCGAGTGTGATGTTGTCACAACGAACAAAGCTTGCATCTTCGAGGAAGTAGTCGCTACGTGCAAGGTTTGAGTTAGCTGACGCATCATTGAAATAGTAGTCGGCTTTAACAACGTTGTTGAGACCGTAACGGTCAACATTTGTCAAGTTTGACTTGCTGGCGAGAACTGAGTTGAATACATAGTTACCGAAGTTAGCACGGAGTTGAATACCGAGGTCCCAATTCTTATAGTTAAATGTGTTGCCCCAAGTCATTGTCACTTTAGGATCGCGTGAGCGTTTAACAACCAAGTCATTGTCATTGATTTCGCCATCACCGTTTTGGTCTACATATTGGTTGGGGATGGGGTTGCCGTCTTGGTCATATACTTGTTCAAACAAGTAGAATGAGTAAGCGGGGTGACCAACTTTGTGTACTTGGAGCGCACCACCGTTTTCTGAAACGGGGTTACCGGCTGCCTGGAGATAGTAAGAGTCGTTTTCTGTTGTTGAACCTGTCAATTCGGTCAATTCATTTTTGTTCCATGCAACATTAAAGTTTGTTGACCAAGTGAAATTGCGTGTAACAACGGGTTTAGCACCGATTGTTGCTTCAACACCATAGTTGCGAAGTTCACCGATGTTGCGGTCCATGAAGTTGGTTGTTGTCATACCGGCAGGCACGGGCACATAAGCGAGCAAGTCTTTAGTGTCGCGGAGATACCAGTCGAGAGCGGCAGTCACACGGTTGTTGAGGAATGCCATGTCAAGACCAACGTTCCATGTAGTTGTTTCTTCCCACTTGATGTTTTCGTTGTATGCTTTGGGATACAAGGGGTTGATCCATGCTTGGTCTTTGCCGTCGGGTGAAGGATAGTTCACATTGCCGGCAGTTGATGATTGTGCATAGATGGGAATGTAGGGATAGTAACCACCTACTGCTTGTTGACCTGTGATACCCCAACCGAGACGCAATTTGAAGTCATTCATCACGTCTTGAGCATTTTCCATGAAAGGCATGTTGATGATTTTCCAACCAAGAGCCAATGCGGGGAAGAGACCCCAACGGTTTTCTTTAGAGAAACGTGAAGTACCGTCATCACGGAGAGTGAATGCCAAGAGGTATGTATCGTCAAATGAATAGTTGATACGACCGAAGAATGAGATGAGGTTCAAACGACCGCGCCAGTAGTTGCGGGGAGCGTCATTATAAGAGTGTCCCAAGTGTGCTTCTGTAGCGGGGTCTTCAGTAAGGCTGTATTTACCACCTTGGTAGATGCTTGCCCAATCGCTAACATAACCGAGAGTGTTGAATGTGGTGAGGCTATTGCCTTGGTAATCCATTTGTTGCCACTCATAACCCACCATTGCATCAAGATTTGACTTGATTGCATCAAATTCTTTGCGATAGTTAGCATAGAAGTTGAGCATTGTGTTGCGTTGGAGTTCATAGTGGTCATAAAGTGTACCTGCACCATCTTTGTAGTTACCACGCCATGATTGAGGCGAGTTTTGGTTCATTACCGACTCGGTATTGTTTTTAGAAACGTCATAACCGAGGTTGAGGTTCAAGTGAAGCTCGGGGAGGAAGTGAAGAGCGTAGTCAATTTGGAGGTTACCGCTTGAACGCAACACTTCGGCTGTGTTATTGATTTCTTTGAGCATTGCCACGGGGTTGTTGGGCGAGTTGTCCATAGGTTTACCCTGTGAGTCGGTCAAAGTTGTGTAACCGTTAAATATTGTTTTGCCTTCTGTTGCCATTGCATAGTCGGTGTACACGGGGAGTGTGGGGTTGTAACTCAATGCTGTACCCACTGCACCGGTGTCGGCTTGACGGTTTTTGATGTATGTACCTTTGACATTAGCAGAAACTGCAAGTTTGCCGTCAAAGAACTTGGGAGTCAAGTTAACGCCTACAGTTGTACGGTCCATGCGAGATGTCAACAAGATACCGTTGCTATTAGTGTAAGAAGCCGATACGCGATAAGGAAGAATGCCTGCAGTACCACCAACGCTCAAACTGTAGTCGTGAGAGATTGTTGTATTGAGCACTTCTTTTTGCCAGTCGGTATTAGCATCGCCAAGTTGTGCGAGAGCCGATTCGGTACCGATTTGTTCAGTAACAAGCTTACGGAATTCGTCGCCATTGAGAACATCCCATGTTTTGGCAACTGTGTTAACGTGCATGTTAGCCGAGAAGTTTACTTGGGGTTTACCTGCTTGACCTTTTTTAGTTGTTACGATGATTACACCGTTAGAAGCACGGCTACCATAGATAGCAGTAGCAGATGCGTCTTTCAACACAGTCATTGACTCGATGTTGTCGGGCGAAATCATTGTCAAGGGGTTAACGCCACCATAACCTTGGTCGCTCAAGGGCACACCGTCGAGCACGATCAAGGGGTCGTTTGATGCCGAGAGTGATGCACCACCACGAATGCGGATTGCAGCACCGCCTGTGGGGTTACCACCGTCAGTTGTTACAACCACACCAGGAGCAGCACCAACGAGAAGGTCTTGTGCTGATGTTGCAAGACCAGCCTCGATGTCGTCGGGCTTAACCATTGCCACTGAACCTGTGGCATCAGATTTTTTAACTACACCATAACCAATTGCCACTACTTCTTGGAGCATCACTGTGTTTTCCTGAAGAGTAACATTGATTGTTGTTTGACCATTAACGGCGATTGTTTGAGTGTTGTAGCCAACATACGACACAACGATTGCGCCGTTGGCATCAACTTCAAGACGATAATTACCGTCAAAGTCTGTTGCTACACCGACTGTAGTCCCTTGGGCAAGCACGCTTGCGCCGATGAGGGGTTCACCGGTAGGATCGACTACAGTACCTGATACTGTAATCTTCTGCGCTAAAGCAGGGAAAGATAGGCAAAGCACCATTACGAGGGCAAGCCATGCTTTCCGACTCATTTGATAACAAATGTTCTTCATGCAATTTTTTTGTTTTTGTTTTACATTAATTTATTATTATCTCTCTTTTTTTGTCAATGTTCATCAACAACACCAATGTTATATACCGACACAAATGCCCCACGAGGACACACCTATCCCGCGGAGTCATTTACCGGATTCCGGCCACAAAAACAACGGTCCAAAGAAAAGCTTATCTTTAACTGCCAACATGTTGATTTACAGAGATGTGCCTCTTTATTTCTGCACATTCATTTACACTTAAAAGACATTTCTTTAGAAAACATTGCTATTTATAACCAAAATGTAAACAACATTAAATGTTATTTAGGTCGCAAAATAAGTGATTATTTTCCATTTTTTTTGTGTTCAAAAACATGTTTTGGAACATATTGCTCCATTTTTAACTTTCAAATGTTAAAATCAAACATACTTTTAACACTTCCATAGCAACCTCTCTGTAAATTTTGGCATCTAATGTGGTTAAATCACACATTTATATTGTATCTTTGCCAAATAATAGAAAAAACAATAAAAATCATCATAAAAACAATGACTACTCACATTTCAAATCGTGTTCAATCGCTTTCACCGTCACAAACATTGGCGATGTCACAAAAAAGCAATGAGTTGAAAGCTCAAGGTATTGACGTCATTAACCTCTCGGTTGGCGAGCCCGACTTTAACACTCCCGACCACATCAAGGAAGCGGCCAAACAGGCTATCGACAACAACTTCTCGTTCTACACTCCAGTTCCCGGTTACATGTCGTTGCGCAAGGCCATTGCCGCTAAACTCAAAAACGAAAACGGTCTGGACTATACTCCCGAGCAAATCGTGGTTTCAGGCGGTGCTAAACAATCGCTCTGTAATGTGATTTTGAGCGTCATCAATCCTGGCGACGAAGTTATTATCCCCACTCCGGCATGGGTTAGCTATGTGGAAATGGTGAAATTGGCTGAAGGTGTCAATGTTCTCGTTCCTGCGGCTATTGAACAAGATTTCAAAGTTACTCCCGAGCAACTTGAAGCTGCCATCACTCCCAAAACTCGCATGGTGCTCATCTGCTCTCCATCAAACCCCACCGGTAGCGTTTACACCAAAGAAGAACTCGCAGCATTAGTTAAAGTGCTTGCAAAATATCCCGATGTATTGGTGCTTGCCGACGAAATCTATGAGCACATCAACTTCACCGGCTCATTCACTTCTCTCGCTTCATTCCCCGAAATCGCTGACCGCACAATCGTTGTTAACGGTGTGTCTAAAGCCTACGCGATGACCGGATGGCGCATCGGTTACATTGCTGCCCCCCTCTGGGTTGCCAAAGCCACAAACAAGCTCCAAAGCCAATACACTTCAGGTGCGTCTTCAATCGCTCAAAAAGCTGCCGAAGCTGCTTATGTAGGTCCCCAAGACTGCATTGAAGAAATGAGAGTGGCATTCCAACGCCGACGCGACCTCGTGGTTTCACTCGCACGCGAAATCCCCGGCCTCAAAGTTAACGAGCCCCAAGGTGCATTCTACCTCTTCCCCGAAGTTTCAAGCTACTTTGGCAAGAAATATGGCGACCGCGTTATCAACAACGCTGCCGACCTCGCTATGTACTTGCTCGAAGAAGGCCATGTGGCTACTGTTGACGGCGAAGCATTCTGCCTCCCCGGCTACATCCGTCTCTCTTATGCAACAAGCGACGATAACATTCGCGAAGCAATGCGCCGCATCAAAGACGCTCTCGCTAAACTCGCTTAAACAATTAAAGCTTCATAACAAGCAAAAGTCCTCGGCTCTCACCGAGGACTTTTTTTATGGGAGCTATAACTTTGTTGGCACAAAGACAGTCATAACAAACTGATTATTATATCCTCACCCCCTCCGAACTCGCGAGCTCGTTCTCGTCCCCCTATCCACTTCGTGGCAGAGGGACACTTGACAACACAACGACCCCGGAAACACTAGGTTTGTGCACCAGCAAGTCCTCC
>JAFPCM010000001.1 GCA_017390185.1 Muribaculaceae bacterium | reverse complement strand
TTGCGGTCACGCAAACTGCATCGGGCCATGTTTTGCTGGCAATAATGCAATATGCGGCCAAACATGGGCGACTGATAATAAGCGGCATTTGACTCGTCAACAAAATAGAGATACATCATCTCTTGTTTGAGCGACACTTTCTCGATGCCCAACTGACGCGCAAGACGGCGCAATCGAGGTATGCGCAACAATTCGGCTGTTACTGCCGGAATCTTGCCAAATCGGTCCTCCAATCGTGAGCGATAGGCTTGCAAGTCAAGTTCGCGTTCAATGTTATCAAGTTCTTTATAGAGGGCTATGCGCTCGCTTTCTTGGGGCACATAGGTTGACGGCAACAACAATTCAAGGTCGCTCTCGATGATACAGTCGTTGACATATTCCACTTCGGCAGCCGATTTTTCTTCGTCGGCAAAGGTGTCGGAAAACTCTTCGGTGCGCAGTTCCATAACAGCCTCTTTCAATATCTTTTGATAAGTTTCATAGCCCAAATCGGCAATAAATCCCGACTGCTCGGCTCCCAGCAAGTTGCCTGCACCACGAATGTCGAGGTCTTGCATGGCAATGTGTATGCCGCTGCCAAGTTCCGAGAAGCTCTCGATAGCTTGCAATCGACGGCGCGCCACGGGAGTCAAAGGTATGTGAGGCGGAACAAGCAAGTAGCAAAAAGCTTTGCGCGAGCTGCGGCCTACGCGACCACGCAATTGATGCAACTCACTCAATCCGAAGTTATGGGCATTGTTGATGACTATAGTGTTGACATTGGGCATATCGATTCCCGACTCAATGATAGTGGTTGCCAACAGCACATCATAGTCATGGTTGGCAAAGTCGATTATAACTTTTTCGAGCTTGTCGGGTGCCATTTGTCCGTGTCCCACCACAGTGCGCGCATCGGGCACCAGTCGCTTTACCATGGCTTCAAGGTCATAAAGGCCCTCGATGCGGTGGTTGACAATAAACACCTGTCCGTTGCGCGACATTTCAAAGTTGATAGCCTCAACCAATATGTCGTCGTTTAGCGCGTTGACCGATGTGACAATGGGATAACGATTGGCCGGCGGAGTGTTGATTGCCGACAAATCGCGGGCGCCCATGAGCGAGAATTGCAATGTGCGAGGAATGGGTGTGGCACTCATGGTGAGAGTGTCAACATTCACTTTCATCTGTTTGAGTTTCTCTTTAACAGCTACGCCAAATTTCTGTTCCTCATCAACGACAAGCAATCCCAAGTCCTTGAATTTGACGCCCTTGCCTATGAGTTTGTGTGTACCGATGATTATGTCTATTTTACCCTCGGCCAAGTCTTCCAAAATCATTTTGACCTGCTTGGGAGTGCGTGCGCGCGACAGATAGTCGACTCTCACAGGAAAGTCTTTCAAACGGTCTTTGAAAGTGTGATAATGCTGATAAGCCAACACGGTTGTAGGCACAAGCACGGCGGTCTGCTTGCCGTCGGTAGCAGCCTTGAACGCTGCACGAATAGCAATCTCGGTTTTGCCAAAACCCACATCGCCACACACCAATCGGTCCATGGGCCGCGGACTCTCCATATCGGCTTTCACAGCCTGGGTAGTTGATAGTTGGTCGGGGGTATCCTCATAGATAAACGAGGCTTCAAGTTCTTGTTGCAAATATGAGTCGGGCGAGAAACTGTAGCCTTGCTCCTCTTTGCGCGCCGCATACAGTTTTATCAAGTCGCGTGCAATGTCTTTGAGTTTACTCTTTGTGCGCTCCTTCACCTTATTCCAAGCTCCCGATCCGAGTTTGTTTATCTTGGGCGGCACACCTTCCTTGCCACGATATTTGGCAAGTTTGTGCAGCGCGTGAATGCTCACAAATATAATGTCATCGTTTTGATAGATGAGTTTTATCATTTCCTGCACGCGACCATTGACCTCGGTGCGATACAGTCCGGCAAACTTGCCCACGCCATGATCGACGTGCACAATATAGTCGCCCACCTCAATGGCACTCAACTCCTTGAGCGATAATGCCAATTTACCCGAGCGGGCTCGGTCGCTTTTGAGGTTGTATTTGTGGAAACGGTCAAATATCTGGTGGTCGGTAAACACACACATACGGTTATGGTGGTCAACAAAACCCTCATGCAGAGTTGACAACACTGGCGTGAATGCTATATCATCGCCTCGGTCGTCAAAAATTGCTTTGAGACGCTGCGTTTGCTTTTCGCTATCGCTCAATATACACAACTTATAGCCCTCGCCAAGCATTTTTTTGAAATCGCTGCTGATGAGGTCAAAGTTTTTATGGTATATCCCTTGTGCGTTGCAATTAAAATCAAGCGAAGCCTGTGCATTGCTGTCGGCATTGACCGATGTCAGCAACGACAAATGGCGAAACGATGCCCAACGCGCGGCAAAATCTTCACCATCGACCAATTGCCGCATCGCATTTTTATCGCCCTCATCGGCAATCATAGCACTTGACGAGAACGATTCACGGGCAATCTCGGCCACACGGTCAACCGCAAACGAGGCATCGCGCGAAACGATAAGCGTTTTCGGATCGATAAACTCCAACAATGATTGCCCGTGGCTGTGTTGCGCCACATTTGAGGTAATCATTATATCCTCGAGGCGGTCTTCCGACAACTGTGTTTCGATGTTGAATGTTCTGATAGAGTCAATGTCATCACCAAAAAAGTCGATGCGAAACGGCAACTCATGAGAGTAACCGAAAATATCCAGAATAGAACCGCGCACGGCAAAATGTCCGGGTTCATACACATAGTCAACCTCGCAAAACGCGTTGTCACGCAACCATTTTACTGTCTCGGTGAGGTCAACTTGAGTGTTTACGCTGAGTTTGAGTGTGTGACTGTCGATTGTTTGTCGCGAAGCCACACGCTCGGCCAAGGCCTCAGGATATGACACCACCATTTTCAGGCGTGAGTCTTCGTGCCAGCGATTCAAAGCCTCGGTGCGCAAAATCTGTGACGGTGCGTCAACTTGGCCATACTTGATGTCGCGCTTGTAGCCCGACGGAAACATCAGCACCGCCTCTTCACCCAAAATGCGCGATATGTCATGATAGAGATATCCGGCATCGTCAAGACTCGCTGCCACAACAAGCATGGGGTGTTTTTGTCGGGGCATTGCCGACAGCAACATTGCCGCCGACGAGCCGGCAAGGCCATAAAACGATAGCGAGCGCACCTTTTTGTCGGCCAACGCGCTTTTAACAGCCTCTTGACGCTGAGCGGTCAAGAAACCCTTACACAAGTCCCTGATATCCATCGTTTATTTTATTTTTTAGGAGAAAGCAACTGGCGATAAGCCTTATCGTTTTGCAAGATGCCTGCAGCAGTTTTGATGCCTGGGTCATAGCGCAAAAAATCGATAATCTGACCTTGTTGATAGTAATAACGCGCCACAATCTCATCGCTGAGAATAGCCTCAATCTCGGCACGGCTATTGTCAAGGTCTTTGTTGAGATTATGTTTGAGCATTCCGTCGAGAATGTCAAACTGCGCCTTGATGCTATCGGTCATATAACCCTCGGTTTCGGCCTGCTCACGCAATTTTTCGAGCATAATCTCACACACCTTGTCATATTCAAACTTGGCGGGATCGATAAATTTTTTGAAATCGTCAAAGATAGAGTCGGTGATAACAAACTCGCCCGCGGGAGCAATGCTTGGAGTGGTTGCGGCAAAGCGAGTTGCGTAGTCAAATGCCCAATGGTCGCGCACAATATTGTAGGTCAAACGGTTAACCTCGGGATAAGTCACCACCGAGTCGGGAGTGATGCCGCCACCGTCGCGCACCTCGCGACCGTGCTTGGTTTTGAACACAGATGTGAGGCTATCGGGAGTGCGAGCCACCGAGCCGTCCTCGTTGCGGTGAGAGTAGTCTATCGCCTGAATTAGTCGTCCGCTTGGGATATAATATTTTGCAATAGTCACTTTAAGCAATGCATCATATGGCAACTGACGTGTGCTTTGCACCAAGCCTTTGCCAAAAGAGCGGTTGCCGACTATCACAGCACGGTCAAGGTCTTGCAACGCACCGGCAACAATCTCTGAACTTGAAGCCGAGCCGCCGTCAATAAGCACTGCCAAAGGTATTTTGGTGTCAATGGGCGAAGATGTGGTTTTATACACCTTTTCGCTCAAATGACCTTTGCCTCGGGTGCGCAACACCTCGGTGTTTTTGGGGACAAACAAGCCAACGATTTTCACAGCCTCTTCAAGCAGACCGCCACCATTGCCGCGCAAGTCAAGAACAATTGACTTGACGCGAGTATCTTTTTTCAATTCTACGAGTGCATTTTTCACTTCCTTGGCCGAGCCTGTCGTAAACGAACTCAGCACGATGTAACCCACATCACCTTGCGTAACACCATAGTAGGTTACTGCCGGGCGCTGAATTTTCTCGCGCATGATTTTGACAGTGACAATAGAGTCGGCAACATAGGGGCGGTCAACCACAACGGTCAACTCGGTGCCTGCCTGACCTTTTAGATGCTCGCTCACCTTGCTGCTTCGCCATTCCACCACCGTGTCATTGTTGATTTTCAAGAATCGGTCGCCGGCTTTAAGCCCCGCCTTGTGGGCAGGAGAATTTTCATAAGGCTCCGACACAAAGACATTGCCGTCGC
>JAFPCM010000035.1 GCA_017390185.1 Muribaculaceae bacterium | reverse complement strand
GTGCAACAGGTGGCGTTTCATGGCGCTGTGTGATGTCAGTCGCAAGCGGCGCAACGCGATGTGCCACAGCATGTTGGCGGCAATGTCGAGCCGATAGTTTGACAGGCACGATTTGAGCACATAGCGGGTGTAGTCGACAAATGTGTTGGTGTCGAGCAGAGTGCCGTCGAGGTCGATAGCGGCTGCCGGAATTATTTTTTCATGTCCTTTGACCATGGAAATCTCACCAATTCGAGGTTTTTGAATATCTTGAAATCAACTTTGTGGCTTGGTCGGGGAGTGGTGACGGTGATGGCGGCAGTTTTGATGGTATTGCCCGGAAATTGCTCGTTCAGGGCATTAATCACGCCGGTCATAGTGGCTCCCGAGTCGATGGCGTCGTCAACAATGAGAATGCGACGGTTGCCGCGGTTTAGCATTGAGATGGTGTCGTCGTTGAGGTTGTCAAACGAGATGTTGCGGTGTTTGGCGCGTGGGAAAAGACGCAATATCCATGATTCGGCCATACGAGCCCAGTCGAGCAACACTCGGGGCATTGAGGTTAATATCGCGTTTGTGGTTGGTTTTTGTTTGAGGTCGTTGCCGGGACGGCAGGCCGACACTTCGCCATAGGCAATGTCCTTGCCGGTGTTGAGGGTGTGTAGCATTTCGCGGGCCACATATCCGCCGCCGCTCAAGATAGCAATTACCACATCGGGGTTGTATTGCTCTTTGACGGCTAAGGCAAGTTTGTGGCAAATGGCTCTGAACAATGATGTTTCGAGGGTAACTACTTTCATAATGTGATTTTTATTTAAACTTGCCCAGGATAAACACAAGAATGCGAAGCCCTAAAAACGAAGTCAATGCTCCTACACGGTTTTTGAGGCGTACACGTCGGTTAAACAAACTGTTTATGCGCAATTGTTTGATGTTGGCCCAGCATCGGCCGATGATTTGAGGCGAAGATATACCCGTTGCCGACATGAGCCACAAAATGTTCATATTGGCGCTAAACTTGCGGTCGCGAGCCGCGTTTAGAAGGGTCGGGTGGTGTTGCGACATATATTGTTCTATTTCATCGACAACATCGAGCACATCGGCGCGTTTGAGGTTGAACGACCCCATGCGGCTTGATGAGTGTTGGCGATAGAAATATAGCGGGATATCTTGATGTACAACTCGTTGTGTTTGCAGGTAGAGGTGATAAAACACTTCGAGATCTTCATAGTAAATGCCTGTGCGAAATTTCACCGAGTCCCATAGGCAGCGTTTGTAGAGTTTTCCCGCCACGGCATTGTCGAGTCCGCGCTGATGCAAAATGCCCTCGACAGCTTCGACGGCAGTCATGGTAACGGGCTTGCCGGTTGGGGTTGAATGATTGGTTGCCGACAAGTTGAGGCTCAGCGATGAGATGTCGGCATCGGCATTGACCATGTTTGTCAGCAATGTCTCGATATATTGCGGAGCAATGACATCGTCGGAGTCGACAAAAGTGATGTATTGGCCGGTGCAACGGTTGATGGCATTGTTGCGTGCCGCCGACGGGCCGCTATTGCTCTGATGCATTGTGATAATGCGGCTATCGTTGTCAGCCCAACGGTCGCACATATCGGCCGACGAGTCGGTGGATCCGTCATCGACCAATATAATCTCCAAGTTGCGATATGATTGGTTGACAATGCTACCGACACATTCGTCCAGGTATTGCTCTACATTATAAACCGGGACAATGATTGTTGTTTTGGGCTGATGTTGCATGCTGATTATTAAACGCACCAGCAGCCATAAAATTGTATTTCTGCCTATTAAAATCGGCAGCCTATTGTAGTGACCATAATGATTGTGCGACTGATTTTATGCCCCACATATTTTGCAAAAACGATTGAAAACCTTATATTTGCAAAAAAAAGGAGTGAACATGAGATTATTTTGTTTTGTTGCATTAATTGCGACTTGTATAGGTGCATCAGCCCATCATTTTGAATTAGATGGCATTTTTTATAATTATCTGGACCTAACCGCCAAAACAGTGGAGGTTACATATAGTTCAACTGGTAAAAAATACACGGGAAATGTTGTGATTCCTGGAACAGTTACTTATAATAATGTTACATATACTGTGACTGCGATTGGGCCAAATTCGTTTTCGCGATGTAGTGGTTTAGTTGGTGTGGTAATACCTAATACTGTAACAACTATCAAGCAATATGCTTTTGAAGAAAGTAGAAACCTTACGGGAAATTTAGTTATACCTAATTCGGTAAGAACTATTGAAAAAAGAGCTTTTTATGGTTGTACTGGTTTCACGGGCAATTTGATTTTGTCTGATTCACTAAAAACTGTTGGAGAGTTAGCCTTTTTTAATTGCAGCGGCTTTACGGGTGATTTGATTATACCCAATTCGGTAACAACTATTGATCTGGGTGCTTTCAGTGGTTGTCGTGGTTTTACGGGAGCATTGAGTTTATCAAACTCATTGACGAAGATAAATGAATCTACTTTTGAGGGCTGCAGCGGCTTTGCGGGAAAATTGGATATACCCAATTCAGTGACAATAATAAAAGATTTGGCATTTAAGGGGTGTAGCGGTTTCACGGGTGATTTGATTATTCCCGATAGCATGGTAAAGATAGGGAAAAGAGCCTTTTTGGATTGTTCGGGATTTGATGGACGAATAGTCATTCCTTCTTCGGTCAAAGAAATCGGCGTTAGTGCATTTAGAGGATGTACGCGATTGTCGGGTACGTTAGACATTCCCAACAGCATTGAAACTATCGAAGAGACAGCGTTTGCTAATTGCAACAACATTACCACAATAAATATACCTTTTTCGGTTGCAAAAATAGGAAAACAAGCGTTTGCTGATTGTATAAGATTGACTGAGGTAAATTATGATGCGAAAAATTGTGTATTTATCGACCATTACGAGTCGGCGTTTCGCGGATGCAGTAAATTTGCGGTATTAAACATTGGCGACGGCATTGAAAAAATACCCGATTATTCTTTCGCGCAATGCAAAAATTTGACTTTCATAAATATGCCAAATTCGGTCAAGGAAATTGGCAATTATGCGTTTGAACTTTGTGAGAACTTGCGTTTTGTGGCATTGCCCAATTCGGTTAAGGTGATTGGCTCCTATGCATTTTATGCTTGTGGGAAATTGGAGAGAGTGGAATTTTGTGATTCTCTTGAAACTATTGGAAGTTGTGCGTTTTATCGATGCGCAGCCTTGCACTCGATAACTTTGCCTAAAATGCTGAAATCAATAGGTAATACAGCTTTTTATAAATGTTCGTTGAATAATATAGTGACATTGGGAACAACGCCCTCGTCATTAGACAATTCATTTGATGATTTTAATACAACAGTATATGTCCCTGCCGAGAAATATGCCGCATATTATGTGAACAAAGGTTGGGGACAGTTTAATACAATAAAAAAACTTGAAGTAGTGGCTACGGATTTGTCGTTTAAAGATAAGGCAATCACTTTGAAAAAATGGGATAACACTCAACTTGTAGCGACTATAATGCCGACAAATGTTTCGGTTGATGCGTGCTGTTGGTATAGCGAAAATCCGGCTGTTGTTACCGTAGACCAAAATGGAATGATTAATGCGGTCGGTCCAGGAAAGACGGTGATAACAGCGAAAACAATCGATGGCTCAAATTTCAGCGCGCAATGCGAGGTGACCGTTCTCAACAGTTCAACAGAAATTACATTGTCTCAGACCGAACTATCAATGGCAGTAAATGAGTTGGTGGATTTGAGTTATAACATAACTCCATCGTTTATTGGTGTTAAGTGGTCGAGCAGTAACATAGTAGTGGCGGACTTTAAGGTTAATGCTGACAATTCGATAACTATCGGCGGTTTGGCCGATGGGGTTGCTACAATCACTGCGACAGCGACCGACGGCTCGGGAGCATCGGCATCGTGTGTGATAACAGTCGGCACGGGTGGCATTGACGGCGTTGAAGCCGATAAAGCTACCATTGAGGTGGCCCGTTATGACCTTTATGGCCGTCAGTTGTGCCAACCCGCTCGCGGTGTCAACATCGTCAAGATGAGCGACGGCACTATTCGCAAAGAAGTGGTGAAATAGGTATATATATCCCAAAGACGTGACAAGACAAAGGTTGTGACAGCAAAAAGTCGCAACCTTTCTTGTTTTTTAGCATTCATTATGGGGAAATGATTGTGCATTAACGGTTAAATGCCTAACTTTGTGGATTGATTAATTGGGTAATTGTGCCCGTCAACCAAAGAATATGAAAAAATATAATATAATCAACAATTCGCTCGGCTGGCTATGCTTCGTGATAGCCTCTGTGACCTATTTGGTCACCATGGAGCCGACAGCAAGTTTTTGGGACTGTCCCGAGTTTATTTCACAAGGCTTTAAGTTGGAGGTAGGTCACCCGCCGGGTAACCCCATTTTCATGCTTGCGGCCCGTTTCTTTGTCAACTTTGCGGGCGGCGATGTCAGCAATGTGGCTCTTGCGGTCAATGCCATGTCGGCGTTGCTCAGTGCCGCAACCATCTTGTTGCTGTTCTGGACCATCACTCACTTGGTGCGTCGATTGATAGTGAAAGATGATGCCAAGGAATTTAGCCTCACACAGATGATGTTGATTTTCGGCTCGGGATTGGTGGGCGCGCTTGCCTATACATGGAGCGACACATTCTGGTTCTCAGCAACCGAGGGTGAGGTTTATGCCTTTTCATCGTTCTGTACGGCGTTGGTGTTCTGGCTCATTTTGAAATGGGAAAACCGTGCCGACCAGCCTCAAAGCGACCGATATTTAATTTTAATTGCCTATGTGATAGGTATTTCGATAGGTGTGCACTTGCTCAACTTGTTGTGTATTCCTGCTATTGTGCTTGTGGTTTATTACCGCAAATTTAAGAATACCAATGTCACCGGTTCGCTCGTTGCGCTCTGCGTATCGGCAGCCATCGTTGGACTCATTCTCTATGGTTTGGTGCCAGGCTTCATTGAAATGGCACAATACTTTGAACTCGTTGCTGTCAACGGTATGGGTATGAGTTACAACATGGGTACATTGATTTATGCCATTGTGCTTGTTGCTGCGTTTGTGTGGTCGATCTATGAGTTGTATGCACAAAAGAGCGACTTGCGCATGAAACTTTCTATCTTGGTGAGCGTGGTGCTTTCGGGCATGTTCCTCATTGGCGACGGATTGATTATCGCGGCGTTGCTCACAGTGGCGTTGGCGGTTTATTTGTTCCGATTCTGCAAGAATTTGCCTTTGCGCATCATGAGCATCACCATGATCAGCATGTTTGTAATCTTTGTGGGTTACTCGTCATATGCGCTTTTGCTCATTCGTTCAAGCGCCAATACGCCCATGAACCAAAATGCTCCCGACAATGTGTTTGCGTTGAGTTCTTATCTCAACCGTGAGCAATATGGCGAGCGTCCTTTGTTCTATGGCGAGACTTTCAATTCAAGTGTATTGTATGAGGTTGATGCCACAGGCAAGCCCAAAGCAAAGGTTAAAGAAGGTCCCGAACTCTATGACAAGGTGGTTAAAACATCACCCGACGAACCCGACCGCTATGTGTCGACCGGCACAAAGAAGAGTTATGAAATGATACCCGAACTCAATATGTTCTTCCCTCGCATGTATTCATCGGCTCACGCTGCACAATACAAGCAATGGATTGGTATCAGCGACAGTGACATGAAGCGCGTTGATGCAACATTGTATGTTGACACCGACGGCAATCCCTATCAAGGTTTTTCAGAGAAGAAACTCAAACCCACAATGTTGCAAAACCTCGATTTCTTCTTCACATATCAGCTCAACCACATGTATTGGCGTTACTTTATGTGGAACTTTGCCGGCCGTCAAAACGATGTTCAAGGCAATGGTGAGGTTAACCACGGTAACTGGATTACAGGTATCTCGTTGCTCGACGATGCCCGATTGGGCGACCAATCGTTGCTCCCCGACGACTTGGGCAAAGGCAACAAAGGCCACAATGTCTTCTATATGTTGCCCTTCTTGCTCGGTGTTATCGGCTTGTTGTGGCAAGCATTTGTGAGCAAGCGTGGTATTGAGCAATTCTGGGTGGTGTTCTTCTTGTTCTTCATGACTGGTATTGCTATTGTGCTCTACTTGAATCAGCCTCCCGGTCAGCCTCGTGAGCGTGACTATGCGTTTGCCGGCTCGTTCTATGCCTATGCAATATGGATAGGCCTGGGTGTTGCGGGCTTGTATGCAATGCTCAAAGATTTCATCTCAAAGAAAAGCCAAGAGTCAAAGGTGTTGGCTGCAGTGGCATGTGTGCTCGGCCTCTTTGTGCCTGTGCAAATGGCGTCGCAAACATGGGACGACCACGATCGCTCGGGCCGTTATACAGCGCGCGACTTTGGTATGAACTACTTGTCAAGCCTCAAGCCCAATTCGGTTATCTTCACCAACGGCGACAACGATACATTCCCCTTGTGGTATGCCCAAGAGGTTGAGGATTATCGCACCGATGTGCGTGTGGTTAACCTTTCATATTTGACTACCGACTGGTATGCCAACCAATTGCTCCATCCCACCTATGATGCGGCAGCAGTGAATATGCAAGCCAAGTCTTCGGACTATGCCCACAACCGCTTGCAATATAGTTATATTCTTGAAGGCGCGTCAAAAGAGCGTGTGCCTGTGAGCAAGTCGTTGACGGCTCTTTATGCTCCCGAATCGTCTAAAAACGATTGGAATCTCCCCGTTATCAAATATCCCAACATGTATATTCCTATCAATGCCGAGAAAGCTGTTGAAAATGGTTGGGTTTCGCCTGCCGAAGCCGATGCTATCGAGGAGGCAATCGAAGTGGATATGAGTGGTAAAGACGGTTTGACATTGAGCAATGTCATTTCGCTTGACATTATAGCATCAAGTGCGGCTAATGGTTGGGACCGTCCTGTTTATTTTGCAATGACAGTGCCCGATAGCTATTACCTCGGCTTGACTCCATATATGCGCAACGCCGGTATGGCCTATGAGGTTACTCCCGTTCTTGGAGGCGACGGATACAATGTTCCCTGCGACCTTGAACGCATGTATGATAATGTGATGAACAAGTTCCGCTGGGGTGGACTTGACAAGGTGGAAACAGCCGACGATATTTATCTTGACGAAACAATTCGTCGTATGGTGGCAACCCACCGCAGCACATTGCTCGACTTGGCAACAGGTTTCTATAACGAAGCAGTCGGTATTGAAATGGCCATTGAAGAAAACCCTGCATTGGCAGCAGACTCTGTTCGCGCTCGCGAGGCCTATGATAAGGCTGTGAATGTGCTCGAAACGATGACCACAAAATTGCCCACTGTGGCAAGTCCCTATTCAATTCAGTTGGGTCGCAACGTGGCCGACTTGTATATGCGCATCGGTACTCTTACCGACAACACAGTTCTCTTTGATAAGGGTGTTGATATTCTTGAAAGTGAAATTCGTCGCTATGCACAGTATGTGCGCTATGCACAGAGCTTGACTCCAAGTCAGTATGCATCGCTTCAACGCAACGACCGATATATCGACCAGACCTATTTCCTCGAACTCTTGCGCGACTATCACAGCAACGGTCTTGACCTCGAAGCGATGGTCGACGAAATCGAAGCAATGGGTGTCAATATCGGCAACATGATACCTAAAAAATAGACCTTAAACAGTCAGTAACATGTTTATAGAACAACCACCGCTGCTTTATCGCATCCTCTTTCCCGAGGCCGTGTGGCGCATAAAGCGCAAAAAGCGTCGCGTGGTGTATCTAACCTTTGACGACGGTCCGGTGCCCGAGGTAACCCCTTGGGTGCTCGACACGCTCGACCATTATGGCGTTAAGGCCACCTTTTTTATGGTGGGTGATAATGTGGCGCGCAATCCTCAACTGTTTGATGAAATAAAGCGTCGCGGTCACGGCTATGGCAATCACACGATGAACCATTTGCAAGGCATGAAAACGACGCTGGCCGATTATATACACAACATCGATCAGGCAAACGAGTTGATTGACAGCTCGCTGTTTCGCCCTCCCCATGGCTTGATGAAATGGTCGCAAGCGCGTGCCATCAAAGAGCGTTACAATATCATAATGTATGACCTTGTCACTCGCGATTACAGTCGACAAATGAATGGCGAGGAAGTGTTGGCCAATGTTCGCCGATATGTTCGCAACGGGTCGATAATCGTGTTTCATGACTCGCTCAAGGCCGAGAAAAATTTGCGTTACGCATTGCCGCGTGCCATAGAGTGGCTCAAAGAGCAGGGATATGAGTTTGAAACCATCTCATAAAGATTTGATTTTAGCCAAAGCGGTAGAGTTGGGTATTTCCAAGGTGGGTTTTGCCCGAGCAACTGCTGTTTCGCCTGAAGCCTATGAGCGATATGCCCGTTGGATAGAGCGGCATTGTCATGGCGAAATGTCATATCTCGAAAAATATGAAGATGTGCGACGTGACCCGCGATTGTTGCTCGACGGAGCGCAGACCGTGATCGTGTGTGCATTTAACTATTATCCTTCGCAGTTTCAACGTGCCGATGTGCCGCAGATAGCGTCTTATGCTCTCGGACGTGACTATCATGAGGTGGTCAAAGAGCGGTTGATGCAGTTGGCAGAGTACATCCGTGAAAATTTCGGCGGAGAAACGCGAGTGTGTGTCGACACTGCACCCATTCGTGAACGCTATTGGGCTGTTGAGGCTGGTGTGGGCTTTATGGGCACCAATAACCAACTGATATTGCCGGGCCGAGGTTCTTATTATTTTCTTGGAGAAGTGCTGACAACGGCCGTTTTTGAGGCCGACGAGCCATGTCGCGACTCGTGCATGGGTTGTGGCCGATGTGTCAAGATGTGTCCGGCGGGAGCCATCTCGCCCGAGGGTTATGTCGATGCAAGCAAGTGTCTGTCATATCTCACTATCGAATATCGTGGCGACCTGCCCGAGAACCTTGATTTGGGCAACAGGGTGTATGGCTGTGACGAGTGTCAGCGTGTGTGTCCTCATAATCGTTCGGCAAGACCTACTACCATCAGCGAGTTTGCTCCGTCTGACGAACTGTTGTCGCTCGATGCTCAAGCCATAGCCGAAATGACCCCTCAACAGTTTTCGGCAATCTTTCGCCATTCGGCCATAAAACGCACCCGCTTGGCGGGACTTCAGCGTAATCTCCGAGCCTGCCAAGCGGGTTTAAAAGGTGATGAATAATGCCGTCGGGGTTCTATTCTATTCCTGTGAGTCGGCGAATGGTTTGGGGTATTTCAATGTTGTTATGAACGGTTTTGAACTCGTCGGCACCTACGCCGATTGAGAACAAAGGCACAGGGTTGCCTGAGTGACCTGTAGTGGTCCAGTCAATGCCTGTTGCAGCGTCCATTGTCTTGAATACGAGCACTGTAAACTCGTTGAAACTTTGATAGAGAGTTTTTTCTTCCTTGCTGTTGCGACCGCTGAATGTGTCTTCAAATTTTTCTTGAAGGGCTTCTTCGGCGTCGGCAGGAATTTTGAATTTGCTCCAAAAACCGAGACGGTCGGCAAGCAATTCTTTCATGTCTTCCCAAGTGAAAATGCGGCGCGACATCAAGAGTGATTTGCAAAGGTCGCCAAACGAGTCTTTTGAGATGTTTTGATGCTTGATGTTGCGAATCCAACCGCTATATCCCGAGTGACTGTGGCCGATAATCATGCCGCCAGTATCGTGGTCGGCACTGACAATGATGAGTGTTTCGTCGGGGTGAGCGAGATAAAATTCATAAGCAACAGCGATAGCCTCGTTAAAGTTGATAACCTCTTTGATAACAGCACCGCCGTCGTTAGAGTGTCCGGCATAGTCGATGTTGCCGCCTTCGACCATCATGAAAAAACGGTCGGGCGATGTTTTGAGCATATGGTCAAGGCATGCGCGAGTCATGTCGGGGAGGTTGAGCGCACCTTTGATAGAGTCGACGGTGTAGCCGATTTGTCCGCGATAGTGGTCCTCGGGGTTGAGGAGAATCACTCGGCGAGTGGTGGCGTTGGCAAGTTGTTCCATGCCGTGAGCCACGGTTACATTGCTGTCGGCAAGCACTTTGAGAAGGTCGGTGTCTTTGGTGCCACGCAACATTGAGCCGCCGATAAATTCGTAGCCCGATGCGGCAGCGTCTTTGCCGATTTCATAATACATCTTGCGCGAGGGCTGATGTGCATAGAAAGCTGCGGGGGTGGCATCGTCGGGAGCTACTGATGTGAGAATGCCTACACCATAGCCTTTTTCTTTGAGTTGTGCGGCTACCGAATAGACATGGGTTGTGTCGGGAGTTACACCCAACATTCCGTTCATTGTCTTATAGCCTGTTGATAGAGCCGTACCTGCTGCTGCTGAGTCGGTAATGGGCTCGATGGCGGGGTAGGTCTGCACGATTGATGACACGGGAAATTGCATCATGAGCAACGGAGTGTTGTCGCCAAGAGCAACGCGCTTATAGGTCTCGGTGGCAATGATGTGGCCCATACCCATGCCGTCGCCGATGAAATAAAACACATATTTCGGAGCGTTGGCCATGGCGCTGATAGAAATGCAAGCCACAAGCAGAGAGAGGATTGATTTGATTTTCATAATAGGCTATGATTTAATTGTTATTCAATTCAAGCATTGGGTCGATGAAGCGGCGGTCGTTGCACAAGCGGGGAACTTTGCGCTGTCCGCCGAGTTTGCCTGTCGATGCAAGCCAACGGTTGAACAAGCCGCTTTGGGCGGTAACCACCGACAAGCGGTCAAGGAAAATGTCCTTGAAGCGTTTGGCTTGATAGTCAGAGTTTTCTTGTTGCAACAATTCATCGAGCAAGTTGGCAAATTCTTCGATATTTTCGGGCTGACGGCTCCACTCGATGAGCCACTCATGGCGTCCGCGGCTACGGTCGCCGGCATATACTGGAGCGGCGGTGTAGTTGAGGATAGAGCAGCCGAGTTGCTGACATGCTTTAGTGATAGCGGCATTGGCGTTATGCACCATAAGTTCTTCGCCAAAGGCGTTGATATAGTGCTTGGTGCGACCGGCAATTGTGATTTTGACGGGGTTGACGCTCTCGATTTTCACTGTGTCGCCGAGCGGATAGCGCCACAAGCCGTTGCATGATGTGATGACCATTGCATATACCTTGCCGGGCTCAACTTTCCACAATGGCAAGAGAGTGGGTGTGGGGCTGTCAATTTCGTTCAAAGGAATAAACTCATAGAACACGCCTGCGTCGAGAATGAGCATCATTGCGCGGTCGTTGATGTCGTTTTGTGCGGCAAAGAAACCTTCAGAAGCGTTGTAGGTTTCGAGATAACGCATCTTTGACGGGTCGGTGATGGCTTTGTATTGCTCGCGGTAGGGATCAAATGAGATACCACCATGGAAAAACACTTCGAGGTCGGGCCACACATCGTGAATGGTTGATGCACCGGCTTTCTTGATAACCTCTTTGAGTACAGTGAGAAACCATGAAGGCACACCCGATATGTTTGTGATGTTTTGGTTTATTGAAGCGTCGACCAATGCGGGCAGTTTCACTGACCAGTCTTCAAGTAGAGCAACCTCTTTTGAGGGAACTCTAAACATGTTGATGAGGGTGGGAATGCGATGGATGAGGTTGGCCGACAAGTCGCCTACAACTACATCTTTGGGGAGCGAAAGCTCGTTGGCAAAACTGCCGCCAAGAATAAATCCTTTGCCCGAGAATGCGTGGCTATCGGGAAACTGATTCAGATAAAACGCAACGGGATAATAGGCGCCTCGATAGTGACAGAGGCGAAAAGAGTCGGGCGTGATGGGGATGTATTTACTCTTACCGTCGCTTGTTCCCGACGATTGCGCATAGTTTCTAATGCGGCCTGGCCACAAAATGTCGCGTTCACCGTTAATCATGCGAGTTACCAGTGGGCGAATGTCCTCATAGGGGCTCATAGGAACGCGGGCGGCAAAATCTTCGTATGTGTTGATTGAGGCAAAATCGTATTTCTCGCCCCAAAAGGTTGATTTAGCGGCTTTTATCATCATTGCCAACTGTGCGCGTTGCACTTGCTCGCCATTGGCTATCCATTCAAGTGAGGATTTCACATATTTGGCAAAGATAAGTCGTATAAGCGGAGTAAAATTCATGTCCTATTATAATTAATATAACCCACAAAATTACATAAAAAATCCAAAACAGCAAATATGTAATTTGTAAACAAGACCGAATTTGCGGCCTTGTGTCGGATATATCGCAGACAAATTCTCCCTCTGCCACAAATGAAACGGAGTGAAATGCAGTGGAGCATTTATAAAGCACACAATTTATTTGTCATATTGTTCTTATGTCAAGAAAATAGACGCTACTCTGTATGTCTGCTTTATGTCAAGAAAAGCAAACTCATATTTATTTCACGCAGTCAGTTCTCTCTCGCTTAAAAACTTTGTATGTCATCAATCAACCGGAATGTATCGCGAAGCGATTGCAAAGGCGACAAATTAAGAGAAGAACGACCTTCCACCAAGTCTACCCAAGCCTTGCACTCATTGTAAAATCCCTGACTGTAAATCTGATTGTTTACCACCGTAGGCACAAAATTGTTGCGGCCATACAGGTACTCTACCGTGGGATTTGTTCTCAACACTTTTTCCAATGGAACTCCGCACACCACCGGCTGTCGGCGCATAAATGTGAGTTGCTCCATTTGCGACAATTCATACACTCCCTTTGAGGTACACACGCTGAGGTTTTCGTTTGCGGTGCTCCATGTATAGGCCGTTGACAATTCGAGCGAGCCAACCGTGTCGCCATGTCGGAGCATTACCATATAACTATTATGCCCTGTGGGCTTGCTTGCAACCACAGTTGCGCGTCCAAATAGGTATGTTACCAAGTCAAGAGCGTGGATATAAATGTCGGTCAATGCATCGCCCTCGGGATATGCTCCGGTGACATAGCGCATCACATAAC
This sequence comes from Muribaculaceae bacterium, assembly GCA_017390185.1. Lineage (GTDB taxonomy): Bacteria > Bacteroidota > Bacteroidia > Bacteroidales > Muribaculaceae > RGIG4079. The sequence goes on along the minus strand of JAFPCM010000035.1, from coordinate 2,277 downwards.
TCATCGCCTTGTCCTTTGCCAGCCGTTTTTGCAAAACGCCCACACTCGGTGCGTATCGTTTTTGCAATCCGACACTTACCACAGCCCCCCGACGCTCTTGCAACTCTATCAACTGTTCAAGTTGGTTGCTTGTAGCGCAAGGCGGTTTTTCTATAAACAAAGCCTTGCAGCTTTCAATCACTTGCGATGCAATGGCAAAGTGGGCCGACGGACTCGCCGCGACCATCACCCCTTTCACATCTTTATCGGCCAAGACCTCGGCAAGCGATGTCGTTGCCACCACAGGCGCATATTTCAGTCCTATAAGTCGCGCCTTGTCGGCATTTGTGACGCATATGTATTTCAACGGCACTCGCATATAATCAAGCACCGGATATAGATTTGTCAGGCTGTGCTGCCCCATACCCACAAATGCAAATCGACCCGCACATCGCTCTTGCAAATGAGCCATCGTGCGACGGTTTTTGAAACGGTCAATCAACTTTTTTATCATTGTCAAGTTGCTTTATATATTTACTGTATGTCATTTTACTGTCGCTACACCACGAGTATTTGCCATAAAACATTTCAATGACTCGTTTTGGCAACAGTTTTTCAAAATTACGCACCAATATGATATCATATTTGCGATGAAAATTTATCCAACAGTTGTTACAGTTTTTAGAATGTTTGCACTGCAACTTACGGCTACTCTTGCCGTTGAAAATCTCGTCGAGTGTGTTTAGGTGAATGTTGCCCAAAGTTACATCAAGATTCTGACAAATGGGCACATCGCCGTTGCTGTGAATAACCAGACAACTCATAATGCTTTGGCATCGCAATTTCAGATTTCCGCTGCGCCATTGTTCATAGAGAGCCACAAAGTCATAGTTCTCTTGTGTTTGGTGAATGTTTGACGGTATGAGATTGGTGTAATTTTCGACATCAAGCAGCCCGCTTTGAGTGTCAAAAAACGCCATTGTGCCATAAATGCCTATTCTCACATCTACGCCCAATCGCTTGGCGGTATCAATGACATACTGCATATCGGCAAACGTGTTCCAAGGCGACAGGCAGAACATGAGCGAAATAGGAATCTCGCCTTTTAGTTCGTTAACCACCTCTATCACCTTGTTGTGGCCGTCAACTCCGCGCATCAACTCATAAGTGTTATTGTCGCCGTCGAGCGAGATATATAGATGTCGTGGTTTGTAACGGCGAACGGCCTCTATCACTCGGCGAGGAGCAAGTGCGTTTGACAGCAGAGTGTAGTTGGGGTGATTGTCTCTCATCCACTCCATAATCTCGGCCCACTGCGGGTGCAACACAAACTCGCCCCCTTCAAGACCGACGGTAGTTGTCGAAGTTACACATCGGCTTGCCATGATTTTCTTGATGTCGTCAAGGCTCAAATGTTCATGAGGTTTTTTCCAAATCGAGCAGTGACGGCAGCGCGACTGACATGCTGTGGTGGCATAAAGCATCAATTGACTCAATTGCTTATTGCCGGGCCTCAACATATTGTTTACATATAGTAATCCGTTGCTAATATAATCTGATAACTTGTACATTTTTTATAGGAATATATGATTGGTTATATAAGAAGATAATTTGATGCAAAAACATGGCAGACTATTCAAGAGTACACCATGTTAAAGCAGACGTTTGAAACCATGTTTTTTTGATGCAAAGTTAGGTGAAATCAAACCATTTACCCCCCCAATTGCTAATTTATGTTAAACTTATGTAACATATGAAAATGAGGGTATTATCCTGACCTTGACATAAGTCAAAGCCATGATGAATATATTTACCAAACCAGAAAAAAGTGGGCTTATTTAATTTGTTTGCACACCGAGCCGTCGCTCATTTTGATGATGTTGACCCCTTGTGTCGGTTGACTCAATCGACGGCCAGATAGGTCATAGCGAGCAACCTCTAATGTTTTATCATTCTTCGCAGTTATACTTTCTATGCCCGAAATCAAATCTTGATTTTTGAAATATATATTTCCCTCACTATCTACTAATTGCAAAAATATCGGGATATAGTCACAAGTACCCACATATCCCGCTGGCCTCCATGTAAACATATCACCTTGGCGTAAAGTGCTGTATGGATGATAAGATTCGCCTATGAAGCCAACGCTTTCAATATAGGTATAACATCCTTTTAACTCTCGCGACCACACATTTTGATATGGACCGACATCAATATATGAAAACTCATAAATAGCCGTATCGCCATAAGAAATAATCTCACTTTTTAGATAAAATTGCTCGGGGTTGGTCATATCGG
>JAFPCM010000034.1 GCA_017390185.1 Muribaculaceae bacterium | reverse complement strand
GCATCAATATGTGGTGAGAGTTGAAAATCGCGAGGCGTTCCGCTCTTATTTGGCCGAGCATGGTGTTGAGACCGGAATACATTATCCCATAGCGCCACATCGACAACCATGTTATGCCCAATATGCACATTTGCCGCTGCCCATAGCTGAAAAAATCGCGGCACAAGTGGTGAGTCTACCCATCACCCGTTGCACAAGCCCCACCGCCGCTGTCGAAATTGCCGCCATCATAAACAAATATAAATAACAGTAGTTTTAGATAGACAGGCACAAAATCATATATCCCTACAATACACAGCCGTTGTGGGGATTTTTATTTGTGTGTTTTAGCTGAAAGTGAAAACAGTTGTGGCTTAGGGGAGATTTTGTCTGCCTATTCAATTTATCGGCCCTTTTTGTTTTTATGAAAAATAGCCCTATTTTTTTACTTTGTCGGGATTTTTGGCGATGAATTCTTTCCAAGAGCGGCAGCCTTTTTCGACTTGGGGGCGTGTAGATTCATAGAAATGGCACAATGCGGCTGCGAGTGCGTCGGTGGCATCGAGTTGCGGCAACATGTTTTCTTGGGGAATGTTGAGGATGCGGCGCACCATTTCTTTGACTTGCTCTTTGCTTGCCGCACCAGTGCCGGTTATGGCCATTTTTATTTTGCGCGGTTCATATTCGGCAATTGGGATGTCGCGGTTGAGTGCGGCTGCCATTGCAACACCTTGAGCGCGACCGAGTTTTAGCATTGACTGAACATTTTTGCCAAAGAAAGGAGCTTCGATGGCCATTTCGTCGGGGAGATATTGCTCGATGAGTCCCGACACGCGTTCAAAAATGCGCGCCAATCGCAAGTAGTGGCTCTCAAATTTGTTGAGTTCGATAACGCCCATCATTATCATTTCGGGAGTCTTGCCCTTGACGCCTAATATGCCATATCCCATGACATTTGTGCCGGGGTCAATACCGATGATGATGCGGTCCCAATGTTTAAGGTCTTTGTCTTCGGCCATTTATCCTACAATTTGCATGAAGGTTGAAAAGTGCAGAAAACTGTCGCCCCATTTCATTGAGCATATTTTGCGCATGTCGTCGCCCGCACTTTCGTGCCATGCGTTGGCCTCGTTGACGCTTTTTGCGCGCATCTGCAATGCGTAGGCTACTGTTCCGGGTTCGTGCTCGGCAAGTATGCGCGACAAGATTGGAGAGTAGAAGATGCCCGAGTCCAGGGCTGTGGCGATATATTGGTCCTTGGCCCAAGCGATAAACTTGTCCTTGATTGCGGGGGTGACTACAAATGTGGTGTTATAGAGATACATATATAGTTAAGTTTAGCGGTTTTTGCGCTCTTTGAGAGTTTGTTTGATGAAGCGGGGTATAAATGCGATGTGTCGCATGATTGTAGGCATTGTGCCGTAGTAGTGACACATGATATAGAAGCGTTCGCGCAACGACTTGCGACGGTTGGCGGTTGTGAGGCCTTCGTTGAGGTAGTCGATGATGGTTTCGTCGATATATGCGTTGCGGCGTGAGCGTTTGAGGCAGCGGATACACCATTCATAGTCGGCCGAGAAACGATATTTCATGTCGTAGTGTCCTGCAACGCGTCGCAAAACGATAAAAGCCTGATGGCACACTACCATGCCGTTGGCAAAACTCTTGAACGACAGTGTTTCGGGAGCTGTGAGGTGACGGTCGCCGATGCGCTGACGGTTGCTGTCAACCAATTGGGTTTGTCCATACACTATGCCTGGGAAGTCATTGTCCATAATAGTGTCGGCGATTTGCTGCAAAGTGTCGGCACTGTGAAAGGCGTCGCCTGCGTTTAGGAATATGAGATATTCGCCGGTGGCTTTGTCAATTGCTTTGTTCATAGCATCATACAATCCTTTGTCGGGCTCTGAAAAAATACGTGCTCCGTTGATTTGGGCATCGGTAGCCAATGCTACGGTATTGTCTTTTGATGCACCGTCCATGATGATGTATTCAAATAGCTGACAGGTCTGCTCCTTGACACTTGCAAGAGTCGGTGGCAAGGTAGTGGCAGCATTATAAGTCACGGTGATGATGCTGAATAATGGTCGGGTTTCGCTATTCATGAAAAAGAGTGATAGTGTTATTGACAAGCAAAGATAACGAAATTATTCGGTAACAAAAAAGAGGACGCGACAAATTGTCGAGCGTCCTCTCTAAATCCTTTCGAGGTGAATATTATTCTCCGGGAACGATTGCTTCGCTGGGGCAAACGCCTGCGCAAGTACCGCAGTCGATACAAGTGTCAGCGTCGATTACATAGATGTCGCCTTCAGAGATTGCTTCAACGGGGCATTCAGCGATACAAGTACCACAAGCTACGCAGCTGTCAGTAATTACATAAGCCATAGTTCAAATAGTTTTAGTTATTAAACAATTCAGTTGTTTTGATTAGCAAAGGTATAACAAATAACTTAATTGATGAAATAAAAAATTGGCAAACTTTAGTAAATATCCTATTTTCAGCACATTTTCTAACGCTTATTTAGAATTGGTCTAATTTTAACACTATGAGAAATTATGCGTTTTGGCCTTTACAACTCTTTTTAACCAATTTCGTGTAGCTATTAATGAATAATAGGTGAGAGATTTTTGCGGAATTTCAGTAACTTTGCAGTTTAATAACACATCAAAAACATAGAAAAGATGAAATTTGACATTAATATGACTCCTGAGAAGTTGAAAAAGACTGTGATTGTGCTTGGCGCTGCACTTGGTGTGGCTGTGATTGCCGTGATTATTGCAGTGTCGGTTATGGGCGTGAAAGTGTCGCAGATGTCGGCCGAGAACGAGCAGCTGCAGTTGACCAACGAGCAATTGCAACTTGCAGGCGAATATGAGGCGTTGAACGACGAATTTGCCCAGTATGAAAATCAGGCCCAGCGATTGGCAAATGACTCTATTGTGATGAAATATGCCGCTGCAAAGAGCAAGGTTGAAAAACTTCTTCAAGAACTCAATAGCGAAAAGAAGAAAAGCGCGGCCCGCATTCGCGAGTTGCAATCAGAGGTGAACACTCTCAAAGGGCTTTTGCGTCACTATGTGGCTCAAATCGACTCGTTGGGTAAGGAGAATGCCGGTTTGCGTGCCGAAAACAAAAAGATTAAAAACCAAAACCGTGAACTGTCATCGCAAGTCGAAGAAACTTCTCGCAAGAACGAGGAACTTACCGAGCGCATGACGCTTGCCGAAAAACTCAATGTTACCGGTGTTACTCTCGTCGGCCTCAAAAAGAATGGTAAGGTGGAGAAAAATGTAAAAAAGGCCAAGCAGTTGATGGTTACGTTCACTATACCCCAAAACAATTCAACTCCCGTAGGTGAAAAGACTGTATATTTGCGCATTGTGTCGCCCGAGGGTAATTTGCTCGGCGGCGCAGGAACATTTGGTTTTGAAGGCGGAAATGTAGAATGCACAGCTCGCAAGACGGTGGAATATGCCGGAGAAGAACTTTCTGGTATCACAATCTATTGGGATGTCAATACAGCACTTTCGCCTGGCGAATATCTGGTTGAACTTTTTGCCGACAATTATCGATTGACATCAAAGAAAATCACCCTCAAATAATAGAATTAAATGGATCAAGTGAGCCAATTGTGGGCCGAATTTTGTGTTGCCATTAACAGCGTTGAGGTAAATCCCGCTTCGGCTATTTTTCGCTTGGGTCTCAGCTTGATACTGGGCAGTGTTGTCGGTTTTGAACGCAAGCGCAAAGGGCAGATTGCCGGTGTGCGCACTTTTGCCCTGATTTCGTTGGGCGCAACGCTTGCAATGCTCATCTCAATCTATGTCCCGCAAGAATACATGGATGCCAAAAACAGTGACCCGGGCCGCATCGCGGCTCAGGTGATAACCGGCATCGGTTTCTTGGGCGCAGGTGCTATAATTCACATGAAAGGCTCGGTAAAAGGGCTGACTACGGCTGCCGGAATATGGATTGTCGCAGCAATTGGTCTTGCTGTCGGAATCGGCTTGTATATGCTTGCCGTTGTTGCAACATTGCTCATATTGTTTATTCTTGTCCCGCTTGAAAAGTTGGAGCACAAAGTGAATGTCGGAGCCGAAATTCGAGTTATCAACATTGGCGTGTCGCTCGTGGTCGATGATATGGAGCCTTATCGCAAAGTGCTCAAGCAATATGGGGTGCATTTGAGCAATGTGTATGTCGATTATGACTATTCCAATCAGTCAACAGTTGTGAATTTGTCTGTCAGAGCAAAGGAATCGACTGACTATGTGCTGCTTTTCAAAGCGTTGCGAGAGGTTTATCCCACAACATCAATATCGCTCGGACACCAGATTAATATATAAACCGATTTTTAACTTCAAGTAATCAAAATACATAAATGGAATTAAATATAGAAAGCCTCATCACCGACCTTGCGCTGATATTGCTGTTGGGTGGTGTTGTAACTGTATTGTTTAAATGGCTCAAACAGCCTGTCGTGTTGGGTTACATTGTTGCCGGATTCTTGGCAAGTCCACATTTTGAATATTTGCCCTCGGTGGTAACCGAGTCAAACATAGAGTTTTGGGCGCAGATTGGTATTGTCGTGCTACTGTTCTCGCTCGGTTTGGAATTCAGCTTCAAGAAGTTGCTGAACGTGGGCGGCTCGGCGGTGGTAACGGCGCTAATCATTGTGATAGGTATGATGACTGCGGGCTTTTTTGCCGGCCGATTGCTCGGATTTACCAACATAAACAGTCTGTTTTTGGGCGGTATGCTTTCGATGTCATCGACCACGATTATCATCAAAGCGTTTACCGATATGAATCTGCGACACAAGAAATTTGCATCGTTGGTATTTGCGGTGCTGATTGTCGAAGACTTGTTTGCCGTGTTGATGATGGTTATATTGTCGTCAATAGCCATTAACAACAGTGTAGAAGGTGGCGAAATGCTGCTCAGCGTGGGCAAATTGGTGTTCTTCCTTGTTATGTGGTTCCTTGTGGGAGTGTTTGTGCTGCCGTCGTTGTTTAACTCGGTTCGTCGATTCCTGAATTCCGAAACCTTGCTTGTTGTGTCAATGGGTTTGTGCTTGGGAATGGCGGTGTTCTCGGTGTATTGCGGATTCTCGCTTGCACTCGGGGCTTTTGTCATGGGGTCGATATTGGCCGGAACAAGTATGGCCGAACGGATAGAAAAGGTGGTTATGCCTGTCAAAGATCTTTTTGGAGCCGTGTTCTTTATCTCGGTCGGTATGATGGTAAATCCCACAGTAATTGTCGACTATTGGTCGCCAATCATCATCTTGTCTTTAGTCGTGATAGTGGGCATGATATTCTTTGGCACATCGGGTATGCTCGTCACTGGCCAGTCATTGCGAGTGGCCATGGAGTCGGGTTTTTCTCTTACACAAATCGGGGAATTTGCCTTTATTATCGCATCGCTCGGTATGTCGCTCGGAGTACTTGACCCAACAATTTACCCCATAGTGGTTGCTGTGTCGGTGCTCACAACCTTCACCACGCCATATTTTATTCGCCTATCGGGCCCGTGTTATGATTTTGTCGAACGGCATTTGCCGCGTCGTCTGCATTTTCTCATTGATAGATATACCCAACAGGCTGTTGCCGAGAGCGAAACAAGACGCTTGTGGAAATCACTTTTCCAACGTTATTTGTGGCGCGTGATGCTCTATTCTTTCATTCTCATCGCATGTGTGCTCATCACATTGAAGTTCTACTTACCGTGGTTGCAAGAAATCATGCCCGAGTGGTATAAACTTGTGGGTTGTGTGTCGGCGCTTGTGGTGATGTCGCCGTTCTTGTTGGCATTGTCTTATCCCGTCTCGAAGAAAAACGAAGTTAAGCGTTTGCGCGAGGCTAATGCGCGCATTGATGTGCCGTTGATAGTGATGAGTATATTCCGCCTGTTGATAGCCCTTGGTTTTATTGTGTATTTATTGGGCTCGATCTACACCATGACAGTGGCTATGTCGTGTGGTTTTGCAATATTCGTGATTATCATTTTAATGTTCTCCAACCGCGTTCGTGCGCGAATGCGTAATATTGAGGCAAAATTTCTTGAGAACCTTAATGAACGCGAATTGCGTCGTAGCGGTAAAAATAATAATATTGTCAGTGACCTTCACTTGGCATATATGGAAGTGGGATATGAATGCCCGTTTGTTGGTGAGCGTTTGAGCCAATCAAACCTTCGTCGTCGTTATGGCGTAAATGTGGCATCTATTCAGCGCGGTGCAACATTGATTGCTGTGCCCAATGGCGATACTCGCGTGTTTCCCGGCGATGTGCTCGGAGTGATTGGTACCGACGACCAGATTCAAGCTCTACTTGAAGTTGTTGAAGATAGTGGTGAACATCATACCAACGCTCCTGCCGAAAAGGTGTCAATGATAAATATGTCGATAGGCGAGGAATCTCCATTGTTGGGACATACCACTGCATCGGCTCAGTTGCGTGATGCACATGGTGTGCTTGTACTTGCCATTCAGCGCGGTGAGGAATATATTAAACCTACGGGAGAAATCCCATTTGAACTGGGCGACATCGTTTGGATTGTCGGAGGCCAGTCGGCCGTTGATAAATTGCGTCAGCACTAATTGATATAAAAGATTGCGACAGCGCGGCTCATTGGGTCGCGCTGTTTTGGGCTGAAATCTGCCAAATGTGAAATGACTATAAAACTTTGATGTGGGTGAAAGTTATAGCTTTAACAAATGTTAACTATGAGAAAGTAGACAATTAGTTTGTATTTGCCTATTTTTGTATGTTTTAAATATAATGCCTTAATTGGGCATATTAAAGTCATGTAAAATGGACAGATTTTTTAGATATATATTGACAATTGCGTTTGTTGGCTTGTTGTGGTCGTGTAACGACGACATGGACGGCGTCATTGGCGATGGTACAGCGACAATGAGAATTAATGCGACTGTAAGTCCTACCGATACTCTTAGCCGCGCAGTTTATACAGAGTCGCAAGAAGTGTCAAATGTTAATCGCTTTTGCTTGCTTGTATATAGTGGAACAGATGCCAACGCAACTCTTTATCAAGCTTATGACATAGCACAGTTCCCTGTTACAAAGGAGATGTCACTCTCTGTTGGCGCGACATATCAAGGCGTATTGTTGGGCAATGTGTCTTTATCTGATCTTGGAAATTCTGCGGTAGTCGG
>JAFPCM010000033.1 GCA_017390185.1 Muribaculaceae bacterium | reverse complement strand
TTCTTGACTGTCGGGCTGAAAGAATATGAGTCGGCAATGCTTGACAACGAATTGACAAGTGGCGATTTGATACAAAGCGGTAATGCTCGTCCAATTCCCGAGGTTAGAATAGGTTTTGTTGATTTTCAAAACATTCCGTTTACAAATGGCTGGTTGCAAATCCAAGGCGAAATTTCATACGGAATGATGACCGATGACGATTGGCTTGCCGACCGTTATGGCTATTGGGGCAACCGATTGGCTCTGGGTACATGGTACACTTATAAACGATGCTATTTCAGAACAAATCCATCGCAACCATTTTCGGTGACATTAGGGCCACAAGCGGCCGGTCAATATAGAGGAACAACCTATCGTTACCGTAATGGCGAATTGTATCGCACCGATGAGCGTAAATCAAAATTCCGTGACTTTTTTGATATGTTTATACCCAAAACGGGTGAAGAAGGCTATGTTAAAGGCAATCACCTGGGAAGTTGGGATTTAATGGCTCGTTATCGTTTTAAAAACAATGACGAGTTGAAGGCATATTTTCAGTGGCCTTGGGAAGACGGCTCGGGAATAGGTAAACTCAACGGCTTTGACGGATTGTGGGGTATAGAATACCGTCGCTCGCAGCCAGGAGTGGTTAATGGAGTAGTCATAGAGTACATGGATTACACCAATCATTCGGGTCCAATGCATTGGGACTCGGAAGACAATGTAGGGACTTCTATTGTCGGAACAGATGCTACAGGCGCCGATAACTACTATAATAATATGAACTACAACGGATATACCCATTATGGCATGTCAATCGGGTCGCCGATGTTCCGTTCGCCATTGTATAACCAAGACGGTTGGCTTGAATATGTCGACAACCGTTTTCGAGGTGTTCATGTGGCTGTTAAGGGAAATCTTGTCAAGGGATTGGAATATCGTGTAATGGGTAGTTATCGTAAATCGTGGGGAAATATATTTGTTCCGCGAGTTACTCCCGTCGATTGCACATCGGCAATGGTGGAACTGAAATACACGATGCCAAAGATTGAGGGCTTGAACCTCAAAGCGCAGTTGGCATTGGATCAAGGCAAACTTTATGGCGATAATTTTGGTGCGATGCTTTCGGTGTCATATCGCGGAGATTTTAGCAAGAGCAAATGATGAAAAAGGCGTTACACATATTAATTATAATGTTGAGCATGGTGACCTTGTCGTCGTGCACACACAATAATGGCGATATCGGTCCCTATTTTGGTACATGGAAACTGCTGTCAATCAGTGTTGACGGTGTTGAAGATGTTGATTATGCCGGCAACGTGTTCTGGAAATTCCAGAATGAGGTGGTGTGTATGGTGCGCGTGAACGAATCGGCACACACTGCGAATGAATGTTGGGGAACATGGAAAGAGATCGGCAATGTGTTGCAACTTAACCACACTCATTGGGACGATAATCACAAACAAGGCTCGTTTTATTATAGTCCGTTGCCTGAAACTCATTTGCCCGCCAACTCGATATCAGACCTTGAAATAGTGTCGTTGTCGGGCTCGTCGATGCAACTCAAATATGTTACAGACGACAATAGGGTAGTTGGATATAAATTCACAAAATGGTAGCATAAATCGAGATGGAAAAGGCGTTAGTACTGGCGGAAAAGATGTGGCAAACACTGTTGAGCATAGTGAAGATTGTGCTCAAATCGCGCCGTGCCA
>JAFPCM010000032.1 GCA_017390185.1 Muribaculaceae bacterium | reverse complement strand
TTTGAGGTCGTGGAGAACACGTTTGCCGGCTGCATCCCATGCGAGAACTTGGTAGTTAGCCTTGTCGATGATGATTACATCGTCGTCAGTACCTGTGTTGAAACGGAGTTCGCCACCATATTGGCTACCGGGAATTGCTTCTGTGCTTTCCCAAACTTTAGTTACAGTTACTTCAGATACGGGAGCAAAGTCGGGAAGGTGAGATTCTTTGGCAGGTGCATATTCAAATGCATAGCGTGAAGCAGCCTTAGTTGTGAACGCTTCTTCGCGAGGAAGTGCGAAACCACGTACCAACTCACCTGAATTACTTACAGCATAAATGTTACCTGCAAGGTCCCATGCAACATCATAGAAGTTAGTACCAATTCCGTGAGTAATAATCATTGCAGGTTGAAGAGCGGGCACACCATCAGTCATTACTATATTATAGATAGTAAATTGTTTAGGATTAGCGCTTGAAGATGCAATAGCGATTTGTTTGCCATCGGGAGAAACGCGAACGCCACCACCACCACGGCTCACGATATCTTTGTAAGTTTCCTTACCTTCAGCATTGATGTAAACAAGACCGGGTTGAGCTTCTGTAGGAGCACCACGATATTGGCAATACCAAATACCACCTTCGTCGTCAAAGTCAATGTTAGTAGTTTGAGGATAGATAGTGTAACGTTGGTTTAATGGCTCAATAACTTCGGGTACGGGAAGAACAGATGCTGTACCAAGTTTATAGAGTTCTGCAGTCACACCTGAGTAAACAGCTGCCCAGTGAGTGCTATTACTTGAGAGAGCAGCCAATTGAAGATCTTCACCAGCACCCTTAACAGCGAATGCGAGGTTTGCAGCACCCATATAAACGCCATCGGCATTTGTATAGTTGTAAGTCGCCGCGTCAAATGTAAGACCTTCATACAATGAGATGAGCGAGTCTTTAGCTTGCAATTCTTCGAAGCTGGGAGCATAAACGATGTAGTTACCGCTGTCGTTGAGACGAGACAAGAACAAGCGACCATCTTCAGCAACACGAACTTTGTTAAAGTCGGCTGCATTAGTTGTACCTGCTTTTTGGTTCATTGTCAAACCACCTGTAAATACATATTTTCCAGTAACTTCATTCTTGATTGGAGTAAAGTCGGCAGCAAATGCATAGAGACCGATACCGCCACCTGTACCACTCCAATATGCGCTATTTGTAGTACCTTGACCTTCGGCTACATAGATATTACCAAATGAGGGGCTTTCCATGTTGTTGTCAACATCTACACCGCGTGGATGCCAGAAAGAATAGTTACCAAAGTGTTCAACAGTTTCTTTAACTGCACCTGCAACTTCAACTTCCCATGTAAATGTACCTTCAGCCTCAACGCCTTCCATACTCAATTCAGCTGTGTAAGCACCGGCAGCCTGTGCACCCATTTCTTTAGATACAACAACATTGCCATCGGCATCTTTCACAAAGATGTTTACTGCAGTAGCGGCAGAATTCAACTTGTAATTTACAGTAAGAACGTCTTTATCAAATTCACTTGTAAGAGCATAAGCATAGGGGTTAGCTGTACCGGCAACTGGGGCTACAGTTTCTACAACCTCAGTAAATTTGTAAGCCTTACCGTCAACAACGAGATAGAGAACCATTTCGGCACCGATAGTGAGATCATCTGAGCTGAGTTCGAGTTCTGCTTCACCATGAGCCGATGCATATTTATACTCAGTAGGTTCAATAGCGCCATCAATAGCAACCTCTACTGCATTGTCAAGACCTGCTGAAATATCAAAGAGTTGAATACCTGCAATCTTAGTGCTATCTTCGTTGAGTTTGGGAGCAACCATGAGAGATTTGCCTGCAAACTTGAAGTAGTTTGCACCATTTACTTTAGCCGCAATCTTAGTGTTGCGACCGAGCACTTGAGGTTCAGCAACGTCACCTTCAGCATTCCATTCAAAAGGTGAAATGAGATTACCATCGATAATAAAGTTGTTTTTGCCAAGAGGTGATACCATCATTTCATAGTCATCACAATCACTCATAGTGTCGCCATAGAAGTTGATTTCATTAGGAACGTCAACCCATGCATCGTAACGAATAACGCCTGTGTTTTTACCGTCAACGATTGAGTATTGTGCAAAACGCATTGCAATTGAAGACGTTTTAGTTCCGTGAGGACAAGTTGTTGTGATTGTACCATCTTCAAGTGTACCAGAATAAGCGATAGTTTTACCTACGATACCGCGGAAGAAGTTACAAGCAAAATCAGTAGAGAACCACAACTCGCAACTATCGGGCAACAATGTAGTTTCGTTTTGCGACCACTTGTAGAAGTTAACGCTACCGCGTTCAGTTCCATCTGCAGTTGCATAAGAATCGTCATAGTGGTTTAATGACATACCGCTTGCTACCAATACATGGTCGGCAGTGAGAGCAATGTCAGATATTTTGAGTTTACCGTTACCACCCATCACAACAGGAGTCATGTCGAGAGTGTCAACTGTACCTGCAGCGAGGTCGGCAAGATAAATATAGGGTTCGTTAGCAGCATCGAGAGCGAGAACATAGAGTTTGCTATCGCGAACAATTTGACGGCGAACAGTCTTACCTACTAATTGTTCGGCCAAGAGAGATGTTTCTTTAACCGACATCTTATAAGATGGGAATAGGTTGTAGTCAGTTTTACCTTCTGTTGAGTCGGGATAGTTAACATATACTTTTGTAGGAGGAACATAGTTCACATCGCGCAAGAATGCCTCGGGATAGTATTTTTGACCAGCTGTTACAGTAAATTGTTCTGTAAATTCAGCTTCGGGCTCGTTGTAACCTTCAAGAGCATAACCCAACGAATAAGTACCAGGTTCAACACGGAAGATAAATGCACCATTCCATTCGTCATCGGTAGTGTACTCGGCAATTGAGTCGCCAGTTGCATTGTAAAGCACAACTTTCACACCGTTCAATGGTTTGTATTTATCGTTTGTTGAGGGGTTAGGTGTATAGAATTCGTGAGTGTATTTAAAGTCTTTATCACGAACAATACCATAGATTACTGCTTCTTTTTCTTCATAGCCGAGTTGGAAGTAATCGTTTACACCATAAGCATAAGCATCACCTTCAAGATAACATACATCAGTGTTCATGTAACGGTGACGAGCGGGTTGATAGGTGTGGAAATAGCCTTCGGCCAAGAAACCTGTACAACCATGCTTGATAACACCAAGATAACCTGTATATTTAACTTGAGCTGGAGTTGAGTCGGTTGCTGCAACAAATTCAGAGAATTTGTCGGTTTCGTCAAACAAATATTCATAACCTTCAGGAACGTCATAAGTAGCGGTACCAGGATCACCATAGAATGAGTGGTCGCCACGAACGTTCATATTTGTCATTGAATAATAGGTCCATTGATGGTGTCCCATACCATAAAGATAGGGCCAACATGCCTTGGCAACAGCTATACTGCCGGCATTACCCTCTTCAGAATCAGTACCACGATAGAGGAACAATGGATAGTTGGTATTAGAACCCTCTGTATGAGCATTTGAGTGGATTGATACGAATAAGTCAAAGTTATTGAACTCAACTTCTGCCGAGATTTCATAGAGTGAGCGGTCATATTTACTTGACTCGGGGTTCTCTACATGGTTTTCATAATCAATGTATGCAGGTGCTGCACCGCTTTGAATACGGCTCATTACTATGTTTTGAGTCAAGTCAAGACCATTGGTATTGTTTTGCAGTCCCATCTCTTTCAATTTGTAGAAAAGAGCAAGACCTTTTTTCAAGTTAGTGTTTGACTCAAAGAAGTTAGTTGTGTCATTATTTACATCGTTGTAAGCATTGTTTGCCCCATGCTTAACTGTACCCATAGGACGGCTTCCTGCATCAAATGCACCGTGACCGGGATTGATGTATACGCGCAAATCTTTTGCATCTACTGCATAAGCGCTTGTTGCACAAAGCGCTAATGATGCTGCTAAAAATATATTTTTGAGTTTCATAACGCTTTAATTATTTGTTAACATTAATAATGTGAAGTTCACCGTGAGGAGTTGTGAACGCGATTTTTGAGCCGTCGGCATTTACCGAGGGACATACTGCGATAACTTCTTTGTCAGTCAAAATTTGTGAAACGCTACCATCTGCAGCTACTGCGATGATTTGAGAAGAAACGACTGCATGACCGTTATCTTTGTCGTGCATACCCACAACTGTGTTGTTATCTAACCAACGGGGTGCGCGAATGAGGCCGAGGTAAACGGGGTTTGATCCGTCGAGGTTGCAAACATACGCACCGTTACGACCGAGATAATAAGCGATTCTTGTGCCGTCGGGAGAAATTGATGGCCACAAGTAACTTTGAGATTCTGTTCCTTGGGGAGCAATAACTTTTGTTTCACCGTTAACAGTAAGCATCATGCGACCGTGGTCGATTGATACAACGGGAGCGACTTTTTTAGCGCCGCCAAATGTGCGTGTTGATAGTTGTCCCTTGTTCATTGCCAACACAGTAGCGCCTTCAACAGCAAAGCCCTGGAGATCGCGTGAGGGTTGAACAACCACTTGTTTGACTCCTGTGGCGATGTTAGCCGACATGAGAGCGACTTTGCGCATACGGTTTTTGTCAATCGAACTTTCGCGATAAACAACAGTTTTGTTGTCATCGGCGATTTTAAGTTCAAAGTTTGAACCGGTTTCAGAGATAGTAGCAATTTCAGCAGTAGCCAAGTCCACTTTGTAGATACCGGCCTTTGCAGCTTGGTCAATCACTACATAACCACCATCTGGGCTCATTGTTGCAGTTACAGCACTAACGCCTTCGGGCAAAGTAACCTTCTCAATAGAAGACACTTTCACCAATTGAGCGTAAGCCATAAAACCTGAGCACAACAATAAAGCCGAAATAAATAGCTTTTTCATAATTGTGTTTTTTGGTTAGAAAATAGAGTTAATTAAAATTTGCCGAAAGTTAGTTATTATTTTCCTATTACAACATATTTCACGCCCACTTTTTCAACTTGTTTTATAATTTTTTAATCAACGCTGAAATATCGGCTATCGCGATTACAAATTATCAGTCCGGTAGTTGATGACGGGGGATACATAGCACCGTTTTCGGTGAGTTCAATACCCATTTGGTCATAACAAATTGCCGGCTCAACAACAAACACCAACCTCTGGTCGGGTAACGATGGATAACCTATTGCAGGGCGTATTTCAATATCGCCTCGCTTCACACTGCGATGCATCATCTCTGTTGCAGCCTCGGCCAATCGGTCGGCCAATGCCTGATATAATATAGTGTTATAATCATCGCCATCGGCCTTGAAATTCTCAATTTTTGACTGCAGTTCCATGCCCACAGTGACAGCAAACAATGCAATCCAATCGGTCAACTCGCCTTGCTCCGAAACGGGCTTGATAAAATCGGCAAGCGACAATCGCAAACCTTCGCCCTCGCGATGACGCTGACGCGGTGCATCAATCTCATATTCAACACCGTTGTAGCTATAGATAACCGACTCGTTTTTACTGCCTGCAGGGACAAAAACCACTCTTGCCTTAACCTCATAATCGCTCAACGCATCAAGCACACGGCAAGCCTCTTTGTGCAGTTGCATAGCCTCGGCAGCCTTGGCGCGCTGCTCTTGTGCCACCGAAGCAAGCCACATGGCACGGCAATGGTCGCAACCGTCAATTTGAGCCAATTGTGCAAACGAAGCATCAAGTTTCCACACGGCAAAAAACGCTCGCCAATTTATGAGATCTCTGATTTCCGACACCTTAAACGCCATGTCTTTCAAGCCCTCAAACGGAGGTTTTATAGGTTCGTCGGCATAGAGTTGTCGGCGCATTCGTGCTTCTACAACACTCAACTTTGTCGACTTTTGTGCATACTGCCTACGCAATAGATCTTGCTCAGCCATTAATTCGGCAATAATCTGTTGACGAGAGTCAGACATGAGTTTTTGCATCATTGACGGAATGGCTGCCGCGTCGCGGATATACACCACCGGACCGTCATATAACGGAGCGATTTTCACAGCCGTGTGCAATGCCGATGCTGTTGCGCCACCAATGAGCAACGGTATGTTCATTTGCCGTTCTTGCATGAGCGATGCCACATGACACATTTCCTCGAGCGAAGGGGTGATGAGTCCGCTCAACCCGATAAACTGCGCATCGGTCTCGATGGCACGGGCCACAATCTCCTCACCAGGCACCATTACACCCATATCGATTACCTCAAATCCGTTGCAGTTCATGATAACCGACACTATATTTTTACCAATGTCGTGAACATCGCCTTTGACTGTCGCAATAACGATGCGTGCAGCCGACAAGTGGCCCGACGATTGTTTTTCCTGCTCTATAAAGGGGGTTAGCCAAGCCACGGCCTGTTTCATCACTTTTGCACTCTTAACTACTTGAGGCAAAAACATTTTACCCTGACCAAACAGCATTCCGACGGTATTCATTCCCTCCATCAACACTTGGTCAATCACGGCCATAGCCGAGCCTTTATCGGTCATCACATTTTCAAGATAGCGTTCCATTCCGTCGCTCTGCCCTTTCACAAGCATCTGCTCAACGCGTTGACTTGCTGTCAACGATTCCTTTTCGGCAACAATAGCCGCTTCGGCAACTCCCTCACGCTCGGCTTTGACTCGCTCGGCCATCACCACAAGTCGCTCGGTGGCATCATGGCGACGGTTGAGTAACACATCATCGAGTGCCTCGCGCAAGTCGGGAGCAATATCCTCGACCGACATGAGAGATGACGGGTTGACAATGCCCATATCCATTCCCTTGCCAATTGCGTGATACAGGAACACTGCGTGCATGGCTTCGCGCACATAATTGTTGCCACGGAACGAAAACGACAGATTACTGATGCCGCCGCTCACTTTTGCTCCTGGCAAATTGTTTTTTATCCATTCTACGGCACGAATAAAATCGAGTCCGTAACTATCATGAGCTTCAATGCCCGTTGCCACGGCAAGTACATTGGGGTCAAAAATAATGTCTTCACCAGCCATTCCCACCTTGTTAATCAAAATGTCGTAGGCACGGCCACAGACTTCTATTTTGCGTTCATAGGTGTCTGCTTGACCGTTTTCATCAAAGGCCATTACCACTACTGCAGCGCCTGATTGTTTGATATGGTGCGCTTTTGCCACAAATGCGGCTTCACCCTCTTTGAGGCTGATTGAGTTGACAATGGGTTTGCCTTGTACATGCTTTAACGCCTCGACTATCGCTTCCCAATTTGACGAGTCAATCATCAACGGCACTCGCGCCACATCGGGTTCATTGCCTATGCGAGTGACAAACTGCGCCATCTGTGTAGTGGCATCAAGCATGGCATCATCCATATTTATGTCTATGATTTGCGCTCCGTTTTCGACTTGTGAGCGGGCAATATCGATAGCCTCGTCAATGCTACCCTCCTTGATGAGGCGCAAGAACTTGCGACTACCGGCTACATTGCATCGTTCGCCGACATTTACAAACAGATGATTGGGAGCAATGTTCATCGGCTCCAATCCCGACAATCGCATCACACCATCGTGTTCAGGCACTTGGCGTGGACTTGCGTTGCGAGCCTCTCGTGCAATGGCTTCAATGTGTTGAGGCGTCGTTCCGCAACAACCACCCACCATGTTTAAACGGCCACTTTGCAACACTTTGACCATCTTTGAAGCCATCATTTCGGGTGTTTCGCCATACTCTCCCATTTCGTTTGGCAATCCGGCGT
The DNA here is from genome assembly GCA_017390185.1 of Muribaculaceae bacterium. Taxonomy (GTDB): domain Bacteria; phylum Bacteroidota; class Bacteroidia; order Bacteroidales; family Muribaculaceae; genus RGIG4079. The sequence goes on along the minus strand of JAFPCM010000032.1, from coordinate 5,130 downwards.
TGGGATATACGCCCACTGCCACCGGAAAACGCTGCAAGGCCTCAATATAGGGCACCAGTTGATCTATCCCGAATCCGCAATTAAGGCTGATTGCCAACGGATTGGCATGCATAACTGACGCGACAAATGCTTCAAGAGTCTGTCCCGACAACGTGCGACCCGACTCAGTGAGCGTTACCGACAACATCAACGGCACTTGTCGGCCTTGTTGCTCCATAGCCTCTTGCGCGGCACTCACTGCCGCCTTAGCATTGAGCGTGTCAAATATCGTTTCGATTAACAACAAGTCAACCCCGCCCTCAATCAACGCGCTCATCTGGTCGACATAGGTAGCCACCAACGCGTCCCACGAAATGCTCTCGTCGGCAGCCATTGTCAGCGATTTGCCGGTTGGGCCAACACTACCAGCCACCCAACGGCGGTTGCCGTCAACAGCAGCAAACTCGTCGGCTACACGGCGGGCCAATCGTGCCGCTTCGAGGTTGATTTGGCGCACATAGCCTCCCAGTTCATAGTCGCCAAGCGAAAAGCCGTTGGCGTTAAACGAGTCGGTTGAAATCACATCGGCTCCGGCTTTGAGATATTGGCGGTGAATGTCGGCGATGACATCGGGGCGAGTCAGCACCAAAACATCGTTACAGCCTTTGAGTCGGCATGGCCAATTTTCAAACTGTGTTCCGCAGAAATCGTGCTCATCAAGACCGCGCTTTTGTATCATTGTACCCATAGCGCCGTCAAGCACCAAAATGCGACGGTCGAGTTGTTGTTTAATCATTATGCTATCTTTTTCGTGCAAAAAATGTCTTCATCAATTCGGCACACTCGTCTACGAGCACACCGGCTGTTATTGTGGCACGGGCGTGAAACGGCTGACGATGTGTAAATGTGGTATAACCGCGTTTGGAGTCGCCGGCACCATACACGATGCGACTCACCTGACTCCAACCAATCGCTCCGGCACACATCAAACAAGGCTCAACAGTGACATAGAGCGTACATTCGGGCAAATACTTGCCTCCCAATGTATTGACCGCCGCCGTTATGGCTTGCATCTCGGCATGAGCAGTAACATCATTTAAAGTTTCGGTCATGTTGTGTCCGCGGCCAACCACACGACCGTTACACACCACCACTGCCCCGATGGGAACCTCATCGGCCTCAAAAGCCTGACGTGCCTCATCAAGAGCCATGCGCATAAATCGCTCGTCTTTCTGTCGTTGCAAGTCGATCATAACAAATCTATTTTCAAGCCCTCGGTTGCAAGCGTCACATCGGGAAACTCCTCTAATGCTTGAGCCAAGTGTTGGTCTTCGTTTTCATAACTCTTTGAATAATGCCCCAAAATGAGCTTTTCAGCGCCTGCCATACTGGCAATTTTGGCAGCCTCGCGTGCTGTTGAGTGTCCGCGCGGAGCGGCCTTGGCTACGTTAGAGTCGTCATAGGTTGCTTCGTGATAAATCACTTTCACACCTTTGAGAGCCTCGCCCAATCGCGGGTCAAACTGCGTGTCGCTGCAATAGGCATAACTCATCACAGGATCGGGGTCGGTGGTCAGTCGCTCGTTGGGCACAACCACGCCTTCATCGGTAACAAAATCTGCGCCACACTTGATGTCGTGCAACTGCTTGATGGGAACATTATAAAATTTCACCATATCGCCCTTGAGATGGCGCAATTTGGGTTTTTCCTTAAAGACAAATCCCACGCATGGCACACGGTGTTTCAACGGAATGGTCGACACTTCAAGGCCGTCGTCTTCATAAATCACCGCCGCCTCGGGCTTGATGATGTGAAACTTGATGTCATAAGAACGTTCGCGGCAAAAATAGTCTAACGCTTGTTGAAACATGCGCGCACCTTCCTCAAAAATGTGAACGGTCAATGTGCCGCCCTTTTCGTGCAACGAGAGTGTCGAGAGCAACCCTATAAGGCCAAAACAATGGTCGCCATGGAGATGAGAGATAAACACATGGTTGAGACGCGAAAATTTCAAACGCATGCGGCGCATCGTCAGTTGCGCACATTCGCCACAGTCAATCATAAACAATTTGTCTCGAAAATCGATAACTTGGCATGAGGGTAAATGCCGCAACGATGGCACGGCCGAACCACTTCCCAATATGTTGACACGAAATTTTGCCATATTTTTATGTTTGATATATACAAAGGTAGTTAAATCAGACGAGTATTTATGTGAAAATATCATAATTTGCCCATATTCACACAACATTTCGGCTTTTCTTACGTAATATAACTGAACACAATAGCAGACAAATTTGTGTAATCTATGGGATACCGATGTTTATCGACACCCATACTTAAGATTAGTTTTTTCATAGGATTAGATTTATAAGGTTTACAGGAACAAGGCTGTCGTGAGATAGCCTTGTTCTCTTTTATACACAACAAAGGCCGTGACACAGGCCACGACCTTTGTGTAAATTGGGAGTATATCTTGCTTATTTCACTGCCGCTTCTATTTTTAGGGAGCTATAACTTTGTTGGCACATAGTTTATTCCCTACCCCTCCGGGGCTTTGCCCCACCTCCCCTATTTTTTGCTCCGAAATTTCTCCGCAAAAAGCAGTGGAGGACTTGCTGGCGCACAAACCTAGTACTTCCTGGGACGTAATATTGTCAAGTGTCCCTCTGCCACGAAGTGGATAGGGGGAACCTTTAGCTCACGAGTGAGCGAGCAGTGCTTGTCGGCTTGCCGGTTGCACGATTGCGAGACTCATCGTACCAGAATTGCGAATGCAATTCGGAGGGGGTGAGGATTTAATAATAAGCTTGTTATACCAATAATTGTGCCAACAAGTATATACTAGCCTATTTTTATTGTTGCACCAGTGGTTATTTCCCGATTAAAACCCTAAATTCCATGCCTTGTAATCTTTTTTAAAGAAAACACGACAGCAATCTTTGTTCTTTACCCCATTAGTTTTTGACTGTTCGATTGATTTGGCATAATCCTTAGAAAAGATTATGTTGTCAACCTCACCATCGGGCCATGTAATAGTTATCGACTCATTTTTGAAAACTCTCCAAGGATTAAAATCGCCAAAGTACAACATAAACGCCGACCCTGAACCTTTATAAAATTCAGCAACTAAAAAACCTCTCATTAATTCTGCATCAATATCTATTTTTGCCTGCGTGGTTAGTTCGTCGTTATTCTGATTTTTATCTTTATGGTAATCATATAAAACATAATCCGTTCCCTGAAAAGTCACTTTCACCTTACCCTCCAATAATTTATAATTATCTTTGGTAAGGAAATAGTTTCCTTCTTGGTCTGTAACCTCAAACATAAAACCATAGGGCACGGGGCTTCCATCAATATATTCGCCAGGATCGTCTTCATTGTTGCACGCACAAAATGAGATTGAGGCAATCGCTAAAAGCATCAATTTAATCAAATGTTTCATACTCTGTACTTTTTAAGGTTAACAATTAAGATTTTCGCAAAAATATTGATTGTTTTTGTTTGTTCCAAATTTTTTAGTTCACTTTTAGTTCACTTCTTAAAGTTATCCAAATAACAATTTCTATCTCGCTGCAAGTCTGCACCTTATAAATTTAAAATAAATTCATCCCAATTACGCTCCCTTTTGCTCCCTTTAGGATAAACTCTTTGATATAATCGATGCCTCATATTGGATACAGCGCTCTTGGACCGACCAACCGCTCGAGCGATTTCCATCGGCCGGAATCCTGCTTTTATCAACAGACACACACGATATTGTATTAAAGTGGGTCGAACGACAGAAAACAGGTTGGGCACAAATTGCGGATACTCTTCTTTAATGGCTTCTTCAAGCATATCCCACAATTGGGGCTCTATTGGCTGTTGCCGCTGAAGATGATGCACAATCTGCCCTATTGCATATATCAATGTCGCGTTGGTTTGCATTCCGACTTATACATAAAATCTAACGCCCACACCCGGCTTCCCCATGTCCGTCATGCGGGCGTTAGAGGGATCTTTTATTTAACTATTGTCAATTTATGAGAAGTAAAGGGTGTTCCGTTAAGAGTATATGTGCGGTTTACTACGGCTGTTCCACTCGCATTGTATGTGATTTTGTTTGTAAACGCAATCATATCATGACTTCCGTCAGCCCAGTTTATGGTGAAAGCAACATCTTGATGATTGATGTTTCCGTTCCATCGTCCGATTTTAAATTGTCCGTTCTTTTCATCACCAACGAGTTTGATGCCGTAAAAATCATTGCCTCCGACAAAGTCATCACCAAGAGCATCAATCACTTTGTATTCTTTGCCGTTATAAGTAACCGTTGTGCCAAACACAAAATCTTTATTGTTTTTTGAATCAAGAAGATTTTCGTTCGCACTGTTGACCACGGTCAAATCAAACTCAACAGGATAAAAATCATCAAGAGCTTCATCGTTGTTGCAAGAGTAGAACGCAACAAAAGCGAGGCTAATAGCCAATGCGTAAAAGAAATTTTTCATTGTCATAGTTGTTTTGGGATTTTATAGGTTATTAATTGTTGGGAGTAATATCATATATATTCGAACGATTTGTGTATAATAGGTGGGTTCCCGGGTCTCCAGTCTCTTCATCAAGATAGAATCCGTCATAACCAGAACCCCATCCCCAATTCATATAGAACATATATGTCTTTTGATATATGTCGGGATACTCCATCATACACTTGAAATATGTATCAGAATAAAATGTCCAAAGTTCATATCTTACATCATAAAAAGTATATTTACCTCCTGTCGCAACCCATGCATGGCCAGAGTTTGGTATTGATGTTTGACCTCTCATCATTACCGGTTTCCTTTGTTTAATATTATTCCACGTTCTTTCCGCATTATGAGATGCCTTATTGCCACTATAGCCGTAATAGCGCAGAGCTTGCAAGCAATCTTCTTGATTAGTCAAAGTTTGCGAACCATACACCGAATTACATGCTTCAGCAACCTGTCTCAAGAAAGAAGAGATAGTTGCAGTTGGACTATCTGACGGCATATCAGCCCAATTGAAATATGTAGGGTATTGATAATAGTGCATTACTTTAGCAGTAGCCAAGCCTCCACAACCGACAGGAGCGACATCCCCATTCGTGTTGTAGGTAGGAAAACCTGAATTATATTGAGG
>JAFPCM010000031.1 GCA_017390185.1 Muribaculaceae bacterium | reverse complement strand
GTCTGTTTAGTTCTAATAGCAGATTATGTTATCCGCCTATCACTTTTCGGGAAAAACAAAGCCTTTTGACTCAATAAAATCGCGATACACTTTCGAGAAATGCTCATTCGCCTCACGAGTATAACGCACATCGGTAAACACCTGCGCCAACGACTCCTTACCATTTTCAGCCACAAAACGCTGGCTATCTTCGCGAGCCTCTTTTTCGGCATACAACGATTTCACACTTTCATGAGTATAATCAACATACTTCTCAAAATGCATAATACCCTCAACCGGAATGCGGTCGCTCATCGGAGACTCACCGTCGGGGAAACCCACCGTAAGCGTAGTCACAGGAACTACCCTATCAGGCAAACCCAAAGTTTCAGCTATTTGAGGCGCGTTATAGGTAGTTGTACCAAGATAGCAACAGCCGAGGCCGTGCATCTCGGCAATAGTGCAGAACTGCTGAGCAAACAAAGACACATCGAGCACCGCAGTCATGAAAGATTGAAAGTTATCATAGCCGGGTTGAGCGTTGCTAGCCTTGCACCATTTGACAAAGCGATTGTAATCGGCACAAAAAGTCAGCACCACACTGCAACTCTTTACAGTCGGCTGATTGAAATGTGATGGAGCAAGAGCCGCCTTACCCTCTTCAGAGCGAGTTACAACCACACTATACAATTGCATATTGCCAGTTGTGGGCGCATGCGAAGCTGCTTCGATCAACTCAGCTAACAATTCGTCAGACACCGATTGTGATGTATATTTTCTTACTGTGCGACGACTTTTAAAATATCTCATTTGTTCCATTTTACTTATTAAATTTTAGCTATACAAAATTACAAAACAAAAAGCAAACAAACAATCCAATCTTCGCAAATTTTTTATTTTGGAAAACTTTTTGATTTTGCAAAAATCTTACTTTATTGACTTTCAATACTTTAACTTTTTGTTTTGGAAAACTTTTCAACATTTGAAATTTTTCGCGCAAATAATTTGTTTACATCAAATATTTTCACAAACTTTGCATCGTCAAAAATTCTTTTGACTAAAACTTTTCATTTAAGCACTCTAAAAACATAAAAACATAACCTATCGTGGAAAATAAAACTTATTCTTACGAAGAGGCTTTTAATGCCTCTTTGAATTATTTTGGCGGCGATGAATTGGCGGCTCGCGTATGGGTGAGCAAATATGCCCTCAAAGACTCGTTCGGCAACATCTATGAACAGACCCCCGACGATATGCACAACCGCATAGCATCGGAAATCTCTCGCATCGAACAACGATATGCGGCTCCCATGAGCAAAGAAGAAGTTTTCGATCTTTTGCGCAATTTCAAATACATCGTACCCCAAGGTAGCCCCATGTCAGGTATTGGCAACGAACACCAAGTAGGTTCTTTGTCAAACTGCTTCGTGATCGGCCTTGACGGCAACCCCGACTCTTATGGCGGTATCATCAAGATTGACGAAGAGCAAGTGCAACTCATGAAACGCCGCGGTGGTGTTGGCCACGACCTTTCACACATCCGCCCCAAAGGCTCTCCCGTTAAGAACTCGGCTCTCACATCTACCGGCCTTGTACCCTTCATGGAACGCTTCTCTAACTCAACTCGCGAAGTGGCACAAGACGGACGTCGTGGCGCATTGATGCTTTCTGTCAGCATTAAACACCCCGACTCAGAATCATTTATCGACGCAAAAATGGCCGAAGGCAAAGTTACTGGTGCCAATGTATCGGTAAGAATCGACGACGATTTCATGAAAGCCGCTATCGAAGGCACCGAATACACACAACAATACCCCGTTGTTTCAGACAACCCCTGTGTAACCAAAAACATCAACGCATCGGAATTATGGGCTAAAATCATTCACAACGCATGGAAATCGGCCGAACCCGGAGTATTGTTCTGGGACACTATTACCCGCGAATCTGTGCCCGATTGTTATGCTGACCTCGGTTTCCGCACTATCTCTACAAACCCCTGCGGTGAAATCCCCTTGTGTCCTTATGACAGCTGCCGTCTCTTGGCTATCAACCTCTACTCATATGTAAAAGACCCCTTCACCCCCAATGCGTCATTCGACTTTGAACTTTTCAAGACTCACGTCGGTAAAGCTCAACGCATCATGGACGACATTATCGACCTTGAAATGGAGAAAATCGACAAGATCCTTTCAAAAGTTGATAGCGACCCCGAAACAGAAGAGGTTAAGAACACCGAGCGCAACCTTTGGAACAAAATCAAAACCAAAACTCTCAAAGGTCGCCGTACAGGTGTAGGCACAACTGCCGAAGGTGATATGCTCGCAGCTCTCGGTCTCCGCTATGGCACAGCCGAAGCAACTGATTTCTCTGAACTCGTTCACAAAACTCTCGCCGTTGCCGCTTACGGCTCATCGGTTGAACTTGCAAAAGAACGTGGCGCATTTGAAATCTTTGACGCCGAACGCGAAAAGAACAATCCCTTCATCAACCGTTTGCGCGAAGCTTCTCCCGAATTATATGAGAATATGGTGAAATATGGCCGTCGCAACATCGCTTGTCTCACCATCGCTCCCACCGGCACAACAAGTCTCATGACTCAAACAACTTCTGGTATCGAGCCCGTATTCCTCCCCATCTACAAACGCCGCAGAAAAGTTAACCCCAACGACACCGACTGCCGTGTTGACTTTGTTGACGAATCAGGCGACGCATTTGAAGAATACATCGTTTACCATCCCAAGTTCCTCACTTGGATGAAGATCAACAACATTCAGGTTAAAGCAAACTATACACAAGAAGAACTCGAAGACCTCATCGCACAATCGCCCTACAACAAAGCAACCTCTAACGATGTTGACTGGCTTGAAAAAGTGAAAATGCAAGGTCGCGTTCAAAAATGGGTTGACCACTCAATCTCGGTAACCATCAACCTCCCCGCCGACGTTAGCGAAGACCTCGTCAACAAACTCTATGTTGAAGCATGGAAATCGGGTTGCAAAGGATGTACAGTTTATCGCGAAGGCTCTCGTGCAGGCGTTCTCGTTTCTCTCGAAAAGAAACCCGCTGCTCCCGAAGAAATCAAGCCACACGTAGCCAAACGCCCCATTGAGTTGGACGCCGACGTCGTTCGTTTCCAAAACAACAAAGAAAAATGGATTGCTTTTGTTGGTCTCATCGACGGAGCTCCTTATGAAATCTTTACCGGTCTTGCTGATGACGATGACGGCATCTTCTGTCCCAAATCAGTCACTCGCGGTAAAATCATCAAAGCAATTGACGAAAACGGCAACAAACGCTATGACTTCCAATTTATCAACAAACGTGGCTACAAAACTACAATCGAAGGTTTGTCAGATAAATTTAACCCCGAGTATTGGAACTATGCAAAACTCATTTCAGGAGTATTGCGCTATGGCATGCCCATCGACCAAGTATTGAAACTCATCGGCAGTCTCGAACTTGACAGCCAATCAATCAACACATGGAAAATGGGTGTTGAACGCGCACTCAAAAAATACATGCCCAACGGCACAAAACTTAACGGACAGACTTGCCCCAACTGTGGTCAAGAAACCCTCATCTACCAAGAAGGCTGTCTCATCTGTACCGCTTGCGGAACCTCTAAATGTGGTTAAAAAGTAGCTATACAACATAGTCCTACAATAGATTAAAGGCTAAACTTGATTTTTTCAAGATTTAGCCTTTTCTATTTGAATATTTATGAGTATTTTTATGACCGATTTCTAAAAACACAGAAACATATATATAAACATATAAATCATGAAAATTATCTTCAATATCAATTATCGATGCAATTGGGGCGAATCTGTTTACATTTGCGGTAACATTCCCCAACTTGGCAACGACAATGAAGCAGAAGCTGTTCGCCTCGATCTCGACGGAGCCGAACATTGGCATTTGACTTTGGAAGTTGAGGATTCTACTTCCGACTTTAATTATCGCTATATCATTCGCCACGAAAACGGCGCAGAACGACGCGAATGGGGCAACGGACACTTGTTCCGTCGTGGTCGCAGCGCAAAGAACTACGAGTTTTTTGACTGCTGGCAAGATCAACCCATGGACCGCCCATATTACTCATCGGCATTCACCGACTGTATATGCCACCGCGAAAACCAAAATGCTGCTCTCACTATCAAAAACGGCATCAGCATTCGTGTAATGGCTCCCACAGTTCAAACCGACGAAGTGCTTGCCATCTGTGGCGGTTGCGAGGCTCTTGGCAAATGGGACGTTTCAAAAGCCGTTGTGATGAACGACGCCAATTTCCCCGAATGGAACGCATTCCTTGAAATGAAAGGTATGACCGCTCCTTTTGAATACAAATTTTTGATCCTCAAAAAAGACACTCTCGAATTAGTGGTTTGGGAAGGCGGCAACAACCGTTTCTATAATTATAGCCCCGCTCAACGCAACGAGGTTATGACCATTTCAGGTCTTCGCTTCAACAACCCCATGTCACCTTGGCGTGGTGCCGGTGTTGCAATACCCGTATTCTCGGTTCGCACCGACGAAGACTTTGGTGTCGGCGACTTTATGGATCTCAAACTCATGATTGATTGGGCCGAAATGACAGGTCAGAAATTCTTGCAAATCCTGCCCATCAACGACACAACAATGACACATACTTGGACCGACTCTTATCCCTACAATGCAAACTCTACATTCGCTCTTCACCCCATGTACTTGCGTTTGTCGGCAATGGGTACACTCAAAGATGCCGAACGACAAGATTACTATGACAAATTGGGCAAAGAGCTCAACACGCTCAAAGAAATCGACTATGAACGCGTAAATCAAGGCAAAATTCAGTTCACTCGCGAACTTTTTGCACAAGACGGAGCTGCTACAGTAGCATCTAAAGAATTCATCGATTTCGTCGCAACTAATGCCGATTGGCTCACTCCATACGCTGCATTCTGTGTATTGCGCGACCGCAACAATACACCCGAATTTGACAAATGGGGCGAATATGCCGTATATGACAAAAACAAAGTAGACAAATTTGTTGCCGACAACCAAAACGACATCAACTATGTTTACTACATTCAATATCACCTCGACAAGCAGATGCGCCACGTTCGCGACTATGCTCACAGCAAGGGCGTAGCCATCAAGGGCGACATTCCCATCGGTATCTCTCGCACAAGCGTTGACGCATGGATTTCTCCCCGCTTGTTCAACATGGACTGCCAAGCCGGTGCGCCACCCGATGACTTCTCTGTTCTCGGCCAAAACTGGGGCTTCCCCACATACAACTGGGAAGAAATGAACAAAGACGGCTTTGCATGGTGGAAAGCTCGTTTCCGCAAAATGTCGGAATACTTTGACGCATATCGCATTGACCACGTGCTCGGTTTCTTCCGCATTTGGCAAATTCCCATGAACGCTGTTCACGGTCTCTTGGGCTTGTTCAACCCTGCACTCCCCTACACTCCCGACGAACTCCGTTACAACTACGACTTCTGGATTGATGTAGACTTGCAGACAACTCCCTACATCATGGACTATTTCTTGATGGATTTCTTTGGCGAATACACCGAAGAAGTGCGCAACACATTCCTTTACAGCGTTAGTTATGGCCGCTACAAACTCAAACCCGAGTTTGACACCCAACGCAAGGTTGTCGACTATTTTGCAACCCTTGAAAAGAGCGAAAAGAACCAACGCATTTGCGACGGATTGCTCGGCCTCATCGACGATGTGTTGTTTGTGGAAGACCCCATCGAAAAAGGCAAATACCACCCCCGCATCTCGGCTCAATTCACCTACATTTACCGCTCTCTCAACGAGTATGAACGCTGGTGTTTCGACCGTTTGTACAACGACTTCTTCTACCATCGCCACAACGATTTCTGGTATGGCAAAGCAATGTGGAAACTTCCTCCCCTCATCGAAGCTACCGACATGCTCGTTTGTGCCGAAGACTTGGGTATGATTCCCGACTGTGTACCCGCTGTTATGAGCGCGCTCCAAATCAGTTCACTCGAAATTCAACGCATGCCCAAAGACCCCAAAGCGGAATTTGGCAACACATACACCTACCCCTACCTCTCGGTTTGTACAACATCTACCCACGACATGGGTGGCATTCGCCAATGGTGGGAAGAAGATCGCGAAAAGACTCAACACTTCTTCAACAACATGCTTCATGAAGGTGGCGAAGCTCCATTCTATGCCGAGCCTTGGGTATGTGACAAGATTATCACATTGCACCTCAACTCACCTGCAATGTTGGCAATCATTCCTTTGCAAGACTTGCTTTCAATCGACGGCAACATTCGCCGCGAAAATCCGCTTGAAGAGCAAATCAATGTGCCTGCCAACCCCCGCCACTACTGGCGTTATCGCATGCACATGACAATGGAACAACTCTTGGCAAGCGACGAATACAACACATTGTTGCGCAACAAAATCGCCAATAGCGGACGCTAATTTCAACGCCACTGATACGACAACCGGCCCTGCGATGCAGAGCCGGTTGTTTTTTATCTAATCGGTATATAACGCTATTAGCGAATAAATAACAATTCGCGATATTTGGGCAATGGCCACATTTCATTGTCGACCATTAATTCGAGGTCATCAATATAGTTGCGGATTTTGTCCATACAAGGCACAACTGTGTCGTGATAAGCAACAGCCTTTTCACGCTCGTTCTCAATGCGATTTGCCACCTTACGAGCTTCAATCATCTTTGCAACCTCATGCTTGATAACAGCCATATTTTCGGCTATTGATTCAACAGCATCAAGATCAAGCGCAACCATCTTCTCTCCCTTTTCACCCGGGAATAGTTGTTTGAGTTTTAAGATATTGTCAACCAACACCGATTGATAGCGAGTTGCAACTGGCACGACATGGTTAAGAGCCAAATCGCCCAACACACGCGCTTCAATCTGTATTTTCTTGGTATACATTTCCCATTTCACCTCGTTGCGGGCTTCAAGTTCCACTTCAGAGAACACGCCCGATTTCTTGAACATCTCAACCGATGATTGAGCAAGATATGAATCAAAAATCTTGGGCACACAAGTCTCACAGTCAAGACCGCGACGGGCCGCCTCTTGCTTCCACTCTTCGCTATAACCGTTACCGTCAAAGTGAATAGTTTTTGATTGCACAATCAGCACTTTGATTTCCTCGAGCAACGCATGTTTGAGCGAATCGCCGTTGGCTATACGAGCATCAACCTTTGTCTTGAAATCCATAAGTTGCTCGGCAACAGCAGCATTCAACGCAATCATAGCCGACGCACAGTTGGCCGATGAGCCCACAGCACGGAACTCAAAACGGTTACCGGTAAATGCAAAAGGTGATGTGCGGTTGCGGTCGGTATTATCAACCATGATTTCTGGAATCTGAGACACGCCCAATTGCAAACCTTCTTTACCGGCAAAGTCGATAAATTGGTCTTGGTCGCTCTTTTCGAGTTGCGCCAAGATTTCGCCCAATTGCTTACCTGTAAAGATTGAGATAATAGCAGGAGGAGCCTCATTAGCACCCAATCGGTGAGCATTGGTAGCCGACATAATTGATGCTTTGAGCAAACCGTTGTGGCGGTGAACAGCAGCCATGACATTCACCACAAAAGTGATGAATTGAAGATTGTCTTTGGGAGTCTTGCCAGGAGCAAACAAGGGCACACCTGTATCAGTGCCAAGGCTCCAGTTGTTGTGCTTACCTGAGCCGTTGATACCGGCAAATGGCTTTTCGTGCAACAACACACGGAAATTATGACGGCGGGCAACCTCGGCCATAATCGACATCAACAGCAAGTTGTGGTCATTAGCCAAGTTTGTTTCTTCATATATTGGAGCCAACTCAAATTGGTTGGGAGCAACCTCGTTATGGCGGGTTTTGGCAGGAATACCCAATTTGTGACACTCTATTTCAAGCTCAAGCATGAATGCTTGTACGCGCGAAGGTATTGCACCGAAATAGTGGTCTTCAAGTTGTTGGTTTTTGGCACTTTCGTGGCCGATAAGAGTGCGACCGGTCATCACCAAGTCGGGGCGAGCCTCATATAGCGACTCATCAATCAAGAAATACTCCTGTTCCCAACCGAGATAAGATATAACATGTTGCACTTTGGGATCAAAGTATTGTGCGACAGCCGTACCGGCACGGTCAACGCTATTAATCGCACGGAGCAACGGAGTCTTATAGTCAAGCGATTCGCCGGTATATGAAATGAAAATCGTGGGGATACACAAAGTTTTGTCCAAGATAAACGCAGGCGACGAGATATCCCAAGCCGAATAGCCGCGAGCCTCAAAAGTGTTGCGAATGCCGCCATTGGGGAAACTTGACGCATCAGGTTCCTGCTGCACGAGCAATTTGCCGGCAAACTCCTCAACAACACCTTCACGGCCGTCGAGGTCGATAAATGCATCATGCTTTTCGGCCGTACCGTCGGTCAACGGATGAAACCAGTGAGTGTAGTGGCGTGCACCGTTATCGATAGCCCATCGCTTCATGCCTTCGGCCACACTGTCAGCAATGCGACGCGACAACGACTGTTTGTTGTCAATAGCATTTACAAGCGCCTCATAAGTTTCACGAGGAAGATACTCTTGCATTTTTTGTCGGTTGAACACATATTTACCATAGTATTCACTTGGGCGTTCAACTGGTATATTTACCGAAACGGCTTTGCGATTTGAAGCCTCCTCTACAACCTTGAATCTTAACTTTGACATATATAATCTGATTTTGGGTGCAAAGATACGAATAAGCGAGCGAGAAATATCAAGTTTACTTGATTATTTTTCACAGCGAGCGAAAGTATCTTCGCATCCAAACGACTTTCACAACACATTCTCCCGCTTAGTTTAACACCATTTTATAAGAAATTAGCAGCATCGTTATCGTTAATTGCCAAGAATGTAGTATCTTTGAGGTTGCGATTTTTTGCAAAGGCCAAAACTCCCAATTTTGCACTGCAACTATCGCGAAACAATGTATTTAATAATTTTTCAATATCATACTTACATTATGAAACGTTTATTTTATATTCCTGTGGTGTGTGCGGCAGCGATGATGTGCAGTTGCGGCGGCAACAACACCAATGAGAATGCAGTTGCGACCAACGATAATGTGATTCTTCACGCGTGGTCGTGGTCTTTTAACACTAGTGCCGACAATATGAAGGATATTGCCGAAGCGGGCTATGACATGGTACAGACTTCGCCAGCCAATACTTGCTATGTAGGCGAAAACGGTGGTTTGGCCCTTTTCAGCAAAGAGGGTGATGAGGTTACCGGCAAGTGGTATTACTACTACCAACCCATTGACTGGAAAATCGGCAATTATATGCTCGGTTCACGCGACGAGTTCAAAGCTATGTGTGACAGCGCTCATAAATATAATGTGAAAATCATTGTTGACGTGCTCCCCAACCACACAGCAATTGATCACACTGCGGTTACTGCTGCACTCGACAGCGTTGTTGGTGGCCACGAAAACCTCTACCACGCCAATGGTTTTAAAGACATCACTCAATGGAACGACCGCTATGAGTGCACAACAGGTATGATGGGCGGACTCCCCGACGTGAACACAGAGAACCCCGCATTCCAATACTACTACATGCAATATGTCAACGATTTGATTGCTTGCGGTGCTCGCGGTTTCCGCTACGACACAGCCAAGCACATCGGTTTGCCAAGCGATCCTCTTGATGCAAAGGCTGAGAAAAACAATTTCTGGGACATCGCTACAGGTCGCGAAGCCATAGGCGATATCACTCTTTCGATGCCCGACAGCCTCTTTATCTATGGTGAGGTGCTCCAAGACAAGAATGTCAAAGAAGAAGAGTATGCCGAATATATCGACCAAACTGCAAGTGCATATGGCCACGCTCTTCGCAACGCACTCAACGCCCACAATTATTTTGCCGACTCTCTCGGCCATTGGCACCACAAAGTTAGCGCCGACAAACTCGTTACTTGGGTTGAGTCGCACGACACATATTGCAATGCTCACGAATCTGCAGCCATGAGTGACTCTTTGGTGAGAATGGGTTGGGTGTTCTTGGCAGCACGCCAACATGGCACTCCCCTCTTTTATAGCCGCCCCGCTGGCAGCACTCGCGAAAACTATTGGGGTAACAACCGCGTTGGCGAACGAGGCAACGACGAGTTCAAGCACCCCGAAGTTGTAGCCGCAAACAACTACCGTCACGCAATGAGCGGCGAAGCCGAAACAGTAGCAGTTACCGACAACGGTGCAGTAATCGCTGTTGCTCGTGGCAATAAAGGTGTAGCCATCATCAACATCAGCAACGACGCACAAGACTTTGAATTGGCATCAAACCTTGCCGACGGAACTTACAACGACAAAGTTCACAACGCAACTTTCACAGTTGAAAACGGCAAAATTTCGGGCCAAGTTGCTCCCCTCACATCTTACATTATCTACTAAAAACGATTCGGGTCAAAAGCCCGAAAATATCATTTTTCCACCAAACATGCTCGCAAAATGTCTTGCGAGCATGTTTTATAACATAAAGATAGCAACAGTTTGCTTTTTAACTTTTATTAAGTATCTTACACTTGATTACTGGTCCAATCAACCAACGACACAAATATCTCCCAACCCAACTATCAAAACGACAAAATTCACAATAAATCGCACTTGTTGCTTTCAAATTGCCAAAATATGTTATACAACATGAGTTGCAAATCAAATATTTTTCATATTATATTTGCATCAGATAAAACTAACAAAGTTTCATGACAAAGATAAAATATTAGGCAAAAATTCTAACATTAAGTGCTATGTGTAAAATACAGCAAAAGGGCCCCGTGAGGAGCCCTTTGTTGTTTTTATCCCATTCAGTATTTTACTCCGAGATTATTTTGCTTTGAGGCGGTAGATTGAGCCTTCGATGAGCGACACATATACATCGCCTGTTGCAGCATCAACATCAATACCATTGATTTCTGACACACCGAGGTCAAATGTATGGAGATATTCTTTTGCCACCGGGTCGACAACAACCACCTTACCTTGACGAGAGCCCGCAATCACAAGACCGTTGCCATTTTCGGCCACAATACATGGTGCATGCTCATAACCGAGCTTCATGTCAACCATCCACAATTCCTTAAACTCGCGGCCAGCAGTCGACACGGCAACAAGTTCGCCGTCCATCGTCTTTGCATACACACGCGTGCGATCATTACTTACACCAAGACTTTCGCGATATTTGTGATCTTTGTTGCGCCAAATTGTTTGGCCTGTCTTGCGGTCAATGGCAGTCATAAAGCGGTCAGGAGCCACAACAATCACTTTATCGTCAAGCACAACGGGAACAACATTGCCCGGGCCGAGTTGGTTGTTGCGTTTACCGTTGTTCCATTTCCACTTCAATTCGCCTGTTTGTGCATCAAGACAGAATAGGTTTGTGTCCCATGCGCCAAAGATCACTTCACCACCGTCAATCACCGGTGCTGCCTGGCAATAGTTATTGATAGAATCATATCGCCAAATCAAACGACGCTTGGCAACATCCCATTTTTCAAATTTCTTGTAACCGCCCAAATAAAGCTGACCATCAACACACACGCCGTCGGCCACATAAGCGCCAACCGACTGATCTCGCTGAACGACCTTGCCATTTGATTTCTTAATCCAGAGCAACTCTTTGGCAGCCGAGGGCACAACAATATAATCGCCAACAATAACAGGACGCGCAAAGAGTGATGCGCCTGTAGCCACCGACCACAATTCACGGCCCGAGCCGTCATTGGCCACTGCCTTAACATCGCCAAGTGATGTGCCAAAATAGATTGCTTTTTCATCAAATGCCAAACGAGTGAATATCGATGCATCGCTTGCAAAAAGTTTTGTTGCCTCAAAATCGTGTTTGGGTTGGGGCACGGCCGAGAAACCGTCAACCTTTACAGCGTCCATGCCAAGGCGTTTGTTGTAGAACAAAACCGAGTCGGCAGTAACATCCATAATAGTGTAGCCATAATCGCCGTTCTTGCGGTCGAGAGAGCGCACCATCATACAGTTAATATCACCTTCGGCACTCAAATATTTTTCATACTTGTGATAGTGACCGTTGACATGAGCAATAACCGGATAGGGTTTCAACGCCTCGCAATAGTCGGCATAATTATCAAGGTCTTTGAGCAACGGATAGTGGTTAAACGAAATCACACGCTTGCCCTTTGACTTGGCATCGAGAGTTTTGCGCAACCAATAAATATCTTCTTGCTTGATGTGACCATCACCCATTTTCATATAGGGACCACATGCAATACCCACAATGACCAAATCTTCGACCTCGGTTACAAAGCGGTCATTACCCCACAAGTCAAATATGGTTTTTGTGGCGCTTTGCGACCATGTTGTTTCGTGATTACCAGGCAGCACAAACAACGGGTGCTTAATACCGTCAAGAATTGACTTGACATTATGCAACTCGGCATCTGAACCCTCGTTACACAAGTCGCCATTCATCACCACCAAATCGGCTTGGAGCGTATTAATCTCGGCAACAGCCTCTTTGAGTTTTTTCTCACACTCATTACCGGGCACGACATGCACATCGGCAAGCACAATAATGCGTGCGGCTTGCACAGCCATCGGCGCAACAAGCATCATTGCTCCGACAAGTAAGTTTTTAATTTTCATGAGTATATCTGTTTTTGATTTATTATGTTTATATATTTTGCTTGTAAAGATAGGAATTATGATTATAATTTACTAATTTTGTATATGAAATTATGAAACACGGCAACAAACACTCATCATATCGCATTGACCACGCAACCGTTCAGCGCATCATGGATGCTGCCGACATTGTAGACGTGGTCAGCGACTTTGTGCATCTTAAACGAAGCGGCGCAAATTATAAGGGTTTGTGCCCGTTTCACAACGACCGCACACCGTCGTTCCATGTATCCAAAGCCAAAAACCTTTGCAAATGTTTCAGTTGCGGCAAAGGCGGCAATCCTGTCGGCTTTATCATGGAGCATGAACAGATGAGTTATCACGAAGCGTTGCGCTATCTCGCAAAAAAATACAACATCGAGATTGCCGAGCGCGAAATGACCGATGAAGAACGAGAACAGGAATCGGAACGCGAAAGCATGTTGGCCATCAACGAGTTTGCGTTAAATCATTTTGAGAACAACCTTACCGAAACTCAAGACGGACGCGACATAGGTCTCACCTATTTTCGCGAACGCGGTTTGAGCGACGCAACCATCAAGAAATTCCGCCTCGGATATAGCCTTGAACAATCTGACGCCCTACATAAAGCAGCGACAGGTCAAGGATACAACGACAAATATCTTTTCGCAACAGGTCTATGCGGAAAATCAGAAAACGGCAGAGTCTATGACCGATACAAAGGCCGTGTGATATTCCCCATTTTCGGCACATCGGGACGCCCCATTGCATATGGTGGCCGCACTTTAAGCTCACGCAAAGATGTGGCAAAATATGTCAACTCGCCAGAGTCAATAATATACCACAAAAGCAATGTGCTTTATGGTCTTTACCAAGCAAAAAATGCGATAAGCCGACAAGACAAATGTATCCTTGTCGAAGGATACATGGACGTAATTTCGATGTTCCAATCGGGCATCGAGAATGTTGTAGCCTCATCGGGAACATCTTTGACCGAAGGACAAATTCGTCTGATTCACCGTTTCACATCAAATGTCACAGTGATATATGACGGCGACGAAGCCGGCATAAAAGCATCTTTGCGCGGTATCGACATGCTCTTGGCCGAAGGCTTGAACATAAAAGTGTTGCTTCTGCCCGACGGCGAAGACCCCGACTCGTTTGCACGCAGCCACACTGCCGAAGAGTTGGCCGAATACATAAGCCAAAACGAAACCGACTTCATTCGCTTCAAGACTGCAATCATGCTCAAGGGAGCAGAAAACGATCCCCAAAAACGTGCCGAAGCCATCAAAGCCATCATGCAGTCGGTAGCGAAAATTCCCGACGAGATTACCCGCCATGTCTATGTGCAAGAGTGCAGTTCACTGCTCAATGTGACAGAGCAAAAACTCATGTCGCATATGGAAGTCGCACGCACAAAATATGTGGAAGACAAAGCCAACGAACAGCGCAAAGAAAAAGCCCGTGAATCAATCAAAGACATTGACAACAAGCCCGACAACAACGCCCCGGTATTATCAACCCAGCAACCCGACTCAATCGAGGAAAACGACAAGCAATTTACCGCTTATGCCGCTTACATGAAAACATATGAAAGCGAAGTGGTGAGATATGTGGTGAGATATGGAGTAATGGACTTTTGCAACGAGATCGATGAAAATGGACAGCAATACCCCATCAAGGTTATCGACTACATTTTGCGTGAGCTGAACGTGGACAATATCACATTTACCAACTCTGTGTATCAGCGCATGCTCAACGAGGCAAACACATTGTATCAAGAAAATTGGCACAACGACTTTGCCAAGCACAACGAGACACTCATTCAACAACGCCAACAAGCAATCGCCGACGGCATTGAAGAGATTAGACGCACAGCTAATGACCTGAGCAGCATCACGGCAAAAGAACAAGCCCTGATCGAACGCGTTGATAAAGAATATTATGACAACATTATTGAGTTCAACTGTCAGTATATCGCCAAATTCATGATGTATTCACAGGACGACCAAGTGCGCACTATTGCCACCGACATGAATATCGAAAAGCATGAATTGAGCAAAGTGCACACCAAGTATGCAAAAATCGAAACAGAAATAGACCGATTGACCGAACTCATACCCCGTGCCATTACAGAGTTGAAAGATGCTATCATTGGATGCGAAATCAAAGCCATTCAGCAAGAAATCAGCAACTTGTCATCATCGCCCAATGCCGACATCGAACGCATCATGGAGCTTATGGCCCGTCAAACCGAACTTAACGAAATCAAAAAACAACTCGCCAAGGTTATTGGCGACCGAATAATCACCCCCCGCAAATAATCAGGACATGAAACGAGCAGGATTTTCACTATTACACATACTGTCGCTACACTTGTTAGCATTGATTATAACCCTGCTCTTCCGACTATATCTTTTTATTGACATCGACTATCAATATCCCGAGCCGGTATCACTCATCACCAAAGCCACAGCGTTTGTCAAAGGCATTTGGTTTGACAATGTAATAGCGTGCTACATTATGTTATTGCCGTTGGTGATTATGTGGGTAGCAGCCTATTTCAAGCGCATTGGACGTGCTGTTTTCTATGCATGCTCGGCATTCTCGGCGACACTGTTTTCAATCGTATTTTTCATTTCCGCCGCCAATATCCCTTATTTCAAATACTTCTTCAACAACATCAACTCCTCTATTTTTAACTGGGCCGAATATGGCAGCACAACAGGAGGCATGATAACTGGCGAAACCGACTACCTAATCGCAATTGCATTAAGCCTCTCAGCCATTATCGGATATTGGATAGCGGCTTTTCGCTTCGCCAAATATTTCCACAAAAAAGCGGCAGCACACTCTCCTATGCGCTACTCGCTTGCCACATTAGCGGGACTAACCATTGGTGGCAGCATCTTGGCCGGATTGTGTGTATTTGGCATTCGTGGTCGCACCGGCTACAACCCCATCAAAGTGAGCCAAGCATATTATTGCCAAGACGCATTTCTCAACCAAGTCGGAATCAGCCCTACCTTCAACTTGCTCACAAGCTCACTTGACGACCGACGCAAGGAAAATCGACCGATAGAGCTACTTCCCGACGACCAAGCCATAGCCAATGCACAAGCCCTTCTTGGCCGAGAAGGCATTGAAGGGATATCACCCATCGCTCGACATATTGTCGCCACTGATAGCGCGACAAAGAAAAATGTGGTAATCATTCTCATGGAGTCAATGTCGGCACGATTGATGAGCGCATTTGACCAAGAGAAAAACCTTACGCCACATCTCGATAGCCTATACAACAACTCTCGCAGCTATAGCAACTTCTACTCATCGGGATTACACACCAACCATGGCATTTTTGCCACACTCTACTCCTATCCGACCATTCTATTTCGCAACGCCATGAAAGGCACTACTATACCCGAATACTCGGGATTGCCCACAGTACTTGCCGACAATGGTTATCACAACATGTTTTTCATGACTCATGAGTCGCAATATGACAACATGAACGCATATCTTCGCACAAACGGGTTTCACGAAATTCATGCCGAAGAAAACTATCCTTCCGACAAAATAGTCAATAGTTTTGGCGTGCAAGACGACTTCCTTTTTGGCTATGCACTCGACCGTCTAAATCGTGTGGCAGAAGACAATGCGCCATTCTTCTCTGTCATTCTCACCATCAGCAATCACCCGCCCTATATAATTCCCCAGCACTTCACGCCTAAAAGCGAAGAGACAGCCGACCAAATTGTGGAATATGCCGATTGGGCAATCGGTCAATTTATGGCCGAAGCGCGCAAACAACCATGGTGGGAAAACACCATCTTTGTGCTGGTTGGCGACCACGGCAAACTCGTTGGCACTCCCATGTGTGTAATGCCACAATCCTACAACCACGTGCCACTGATGATTCACGGCCATGGCATCAATCCCGAAATAATCACCGACATTGCCGGACAAATCGATATTGGTCCGACAGTGCTGGGTATGCTCAACATCTCTTACACTCAAAACAATTTTGGCAAAGATCTCAATCGCGAACAACGTGATTGCATTCACTACACATCAGACAAGCACATCGCTTGCCGAAACTCATCTCACCTCTACATTTTTGAGCCGAGCAACAATTTGGAATACTTCTATACCGTGAACGACAAAAGCCTAAGCATTGCCGAAGCCGACTCAACCCATTTCATGCTCAAAAATCACTGCTTTTCAATGCTCCAAAGTGCTCAATTTATGTCTCAAAAGCACAAAACAACCGACAGAGCCAAATAAAACACAATAAATTAGACTTGTTTTGCTTGCCATATATTAAATTATTCGTATCTTTGGCAAGATTTATAACAACCATGAGAAGATAACAAATCTATCATAAAAAACATAATTCACTAAACTATAATTTTAACCAAAATGGCAGAAATGAAAGAAAAATTGTTCGACCAATTTCCTGCTGTATCTACCGAAGAGTGGAAAGCAAAGGTAGAAGCCGACCTTAAAGGCGCTCCTTTTGATAAAAAATTGGTATGGCGAACAAATGAAGGATTCAATGTACAGCCCATGTATCGAGCCGAAGACATTGAAAACTTTAAGACAACCGATTCTCTCCCCGGAGAATATCCCTACATCCGTGGTACACGCACCGACAATGATTGGCTCACTCGCCAAGAAATCATTGCAGAAAATGCTGCCGAAGCAAACGCTAAAGCCGTTGAAGTTCTTGGCAAAGGCGTGACTTCGCTCGGTTTCAAAGTTGAAGAAACAACAGCTGAAACTGTTGCTACTCTTCTCAAAGACATCGACATCACAAAAGTTGAAATCAACTTCAACTGCTGTCCTTGTCACGCAGCCGAATTGGCACAAGCTCTCGTTGACTACATCAAAGCAAACAATGCTTGCGAATCATTCCGTGGTTCAATCGAGTTCAACCCATTCCGTCGCGCGTTCAAACATGGAGCTACAGTTCCCGCAGAAGTAGCACAAAAAGCAGCACAACTCATCGCTATCGTTAAAGATGTTCCCGCATTGCGAGTTATCTCTGTTGACTCAGCCATGCTCAACAACTCTGGCGCATATATCTTCCAAGAACTCGGTTATGCTCTCGCATGGGGTGCCGAATGGCTCAACCTCCTCACCGAAGCAGGACTCACTGTTGACCAAGCCGCTAAGCGTATCAAATTCAACATGGGTATCTCTTCAAACTACTTCATGGAATTGGCAAAATTCCGTGCAGCTCGCATGCTTTGGGCTCAAATCGTTGAACAATACAAGCCCGAATGCAAATGCTCTTGCAAGATGATGACTCACGCAACTACTTCTACATTTAACTTGACAGTATTTGATGCTCATGTTAACTTGTTGCGTACTCAGACCGAAGCAATGTCAGCAGCTCTCGCTGGTGTTGACTCAATCACTGTAACTCCTTTTGATGCTACATACAAGACTCCCGATGCATTCTCTGAACGTATCGCTCGCAACCAACAATTCCTTCTCAAAGAAGAAAGTCACCTCGACAAGATTGTTGACCCCGCCGGTGGTTCTTACTATGTAGAGACTCTCACTGTTTCAATCGCACAAGAAGCTTGGAAACTCTTCCTCGAAGTTGAAGAAAAAGGCGGTTTCTTGGCTTGCGTAAACAATGGCGATGTTCAGAAAGCTGTTAACGCTTCATCTGAAAAGCGCCACGGTGACATGGCTCGTCGCAAAGAAATTCTTCTCGGTACTAACCAATATCCCAACTTTGGCGAAATGGCAGCCGAAAAGATTGTGAAAAAAGAATGTGCTTGTGCTTGCGCTAACAAAGAAGAAGGCGAAGGCGTGGCATTGACAATGAAACGCGCTGCAAGCGACTTCGAAGACTTGCGTCTTGCTACTGAAGCTGCTGCTAACCGTCCCAAAGTGTTCATGCTCACTATCGGTAACCTCGCTATGCGTCTCGCTCGTTCACAATTCTCTGCCAACTTCTTTGGTTGTGCCGGTTACGAAATCATCGACAACCTCGGTTTCAACACAGTTGAAGAAGGTGTTAACGCAGCAGTTGAAAAGAACGCCGACGTGGTAGTTATCTGCTCAAGCGACGATGAATATGAAACTCTCGCTCCCGAAGCATTCAAAGCCCTCAACGGCCGTGCCGAGTTTGTGGTTGCTGGCGCTCCCGCTTGCACCGAAGCTCTCCAAGCCGAAGGTATCACTAACTTTATTAATGTGCGTAGCAATGTTCTTGAAACACTTCAAGCATTCAACGCCAAACTTCTTAAATAATTCGCGACAATGAGACCAAATTTCAAATCAATCGATATTACCGCCGATGCTTTTGGTGGACAACACGCTCCCATTGCTCAAGGCGAAGACTGGCTCACACCGGAACTCATTCCCGTTAAGCCCATTTACACAAAAGAAGACCTCGAAGGTCTTGAACACCTCAACTATGTTGCAGGTCTTCCCCCATTCCTTCGTGGACCATATAGCGGCATGTATGCTATGCGTCCTTGGACCATTCGTCAGTATGCAGGTTTCTCTACAGCTGCCGAGTCTAACGCATTCTATCGCCGTAACCTCGCATCAGGTCAAAAAGGCTTGTCTGTAGCATTTGACTTGGCTACACACCGCGGTTATGACGCCGACCACGAACGCGTAGTTGGTGACGTTGGTAAAGCAGGTGTATCAATCTGTTCACTCGACGACATGAAAGTTTTGTTTGACGGTATTCCCTTGAACAAAATGTCAGTGTCAATGACAATGAACGGTGCCGTTCTCCCCGTACTCGCATTCTACATCAACGCCGGTCTCGAACAAGGCGCTAAATTGGAAGAAATGGCTGGTACAATCCAAAACGACATCCTCAAAGAATTCATGGTGCGTAACACATATATCTATCCCCCTGAATTCTCAATGCGCATTATCGCCGACATCTTTGAGTACACTTCTCAAAACATGCCCAAGTTCAACTCTATCTCTATCTCGGGTTACCACATGCAAGAAGCAGGTGCAACTTGCGACATCGAGTTGGCTTACACACTCGCCGACGGTCTTGAATACCTCCGCGCTGGTGTTAACGCAGGCATGGATATCGACGCATTTGCTCCCCGCTTGTCATTCTTCTGGGCTATCGGCATGAACTTCTTCATGGAAATCGCTAAGATGCGTGCAGCTCGTATGCTTTGGGCTAAGATTGTTAAACAATTCAACCCCAAAAACCCCAAATCACTCGCATTGCGTACTCACTCACAAACATCAGGTTGGTCACTCACTGAGCAAGACCCCTTCAACAATGTGGGCCGAACATGAATCGAAGCTATGGGTGCAGAATTGGGTCACACTCAATCACTCCACACCAACGCTCTCGACGAAGCAATCGCACTTCCCACCGACTTCTCTGCTCGTATTGCTCGCAATACTCAGATTTATATCCAAGAAGAAACATATATCACCAAAGAAATCGACCCATGGGCAGGTTCTTACTATGTTGAGTCATTGACCAACGAAATTGCACATCGTGCATGGGAACACATCCAAGAAATCGAAAAACTCGGTGGTATGGCTAAGGCTATCGAAAGCGGTCTCCCCAAACTCCGCATCGAAGAAGCATCGGCTCGCACTCAAGCTCGCATCGACTCTGGCCGTCAAACAATCGTGGGTATCAACAAATATCGTCTCGAACACGAAGATCCCATCGACATCCTCGAAATTGACAACACTGAAGTGCGCAAAGACCAAATCGCTCGTCTTGATGTGGTTAAAGCCGGTCGCGACGAAGCTGCAGTCAAAGCCGCTCTCGAAGCAATTACTGAATGTGTTCGCACAAAAGAAGGCAACCTCCTCGACCTCGCTGTAAAAGCAGCTGGTTTGCGTGCTACACTCGGTGAAATCTCAGATGCCTGCGAAGCTGTCGTAGGTCGTTACAAAGCAGTAATCAGAACTATTTCAGGCGTGTATTCAAGCGAAACTAAACAAGATGAAGACTTCGTAAAAGCACAAGCACTTTGCGAAGAATTTGCTAAACAAGAAGGCCGTCAACCTCGCATCATGATTGCGAAGATGGGCCAAGACGGTCACGACCGTGGTGCAAAAGTTGTAGCAACCGGTTATGCCGACTGCGGATTTGACGTTGACATGGGACCCTTGTTCCAAACTCCCGCCGAAGCCGCTCGTCAAGCAGTTGAAAATGACGTTCACATCCTCGGTGTATCTTCATTGGCTGCTGGTCACAAAACTCTTGTTCCCCAAGTAATCGAAGAATTGAAGAAACTCGGTCGCGAAGACATTATCGTTGTTGCCGGCGGTGTAATCCCCGCACAAGACTATGACTTCCTCTACAAAGCTGGCGTTGCTGCCATCTTTGGTCCTGGTACTCGCATCCCCGTTTCTGCAATCAAGATGCTTGAAATCCTCATGGCCGAATAATACAATTATTCACCATATCTCAGAAAAGGAGGCCCGCGCCTCCTTTTTTTTGTTTCAACCCGCAAAAAATTTTCACTCAATGCAACCTTTTATTCTTATAGCGCATCAAAGGAACAAATATCTCTAACAAATACACCTTATGAAACAATTAATCAAATTCCCAATCATTGCGCTCATTTGCGCCATCGTGTTAATCCCTACTGCTGCTTCAGCCCAACCGTCACTTCAATCAGCTGCCGACAGCATCAACAAGGTCATCTCGGCATTAAACGACAATCTTGACTCTATAACAACCTCTCTCGATTCAATCAGCGCACAACAGGTTGTAATCGGCAATAAAGACAATGAACAATGGCTTGAACTCGAAAAAGTGCGCCTACATCATAATGAAGAAATGATGGAATATTATGTCGGCATTGTAGCAATTATTGTGGGATGCGCTATGCTCATTTTGATTTGCGTCTTACCCATTTTCTTCATCTGCTACTTTATTTACCGCAAACGCATTTGGCGATATCGAGTTCTTGAAAAGGCTATTGAAAACAAGGTTGATTTGTCTGATAAATTATTGGAAAATCTTGAAACTGCACCAAGCGAAAAACAAAATAAATCGTCTCTCGAATCAGCGGCTATGTGGATAGCAAGTGGTGTCGGCATTATGCTTTTCAACATCTTCTGCGACAACTATGCATTGGCCGGATTGTGCATAATTCCTATATTGGTCGGCGTGGCCAAATTAGCAACATATTTCATAGAACACAACAACCGCTCAAACAAGACCAACGACAATAACGATGTTAAGCCGATTTGATGAACTTAAACTGATAGCCCGATGCGTTGCCACCGACGACCGCAATGCATTTGGGCGATTGGTCGAAGAATATCAACATGGGCTGCGACGATTTCTGTTAAACCTGACATTAGGCAATAGCGACCTTGCCGACGACTTGGCGCAAGAGACTTTCATTAAAGCCTACTTGTCAATCAGAAGTTTTAAAGGGCTATCAAAGTTCAAGACTTGGCTATATCGCATAGCTTACAACGAGTTTTATAGTTATATGCGTAAATGCAAAGAATCATGCGAAGAACCAACAAACATCTCACATCCGATTTCAACATCACAAATCGACGCAACCGATGCCCGAATGGATATTGAGCACTGCTTAACCTCCCTAAACGAAACCGAGCGAACAGTAGTGTTGTTATTCTACATTGAAGACCTCCCTATTACCAAAATATCCCAAATCACCTCGTTGCCACAGGGTACAATAAAATCAATGCTGTCTCGTGCGAGAGCTAAAATGGCTAAATTATTTGATCAATAACAAACATGAAAATGAACAACAACAAAATAGATAAAAAACTGCGAAAGGCCTTTGACGCCAAACTGCCACAAGCGACTCACAATCCTTGGTTCACTCGCAAGGTTATCAATCGGCTACCCTACAAACAAAAAAACCGTGCTACGATAATCGAATACATCGGTTTTGCATTGGCAGCAATCTCATTGATAGCATTTTGGGTAGCAACTATCTCAGCTGTGCTTAATTGCACATTTATCACCGTAAACGACTTAGCGACATTCGCCATATTAACAGTTTTGACAATTGCGCTACTGATAGGATTCATGCATAGCCTAATTCAAAGAGCAAAACTGTAAAATAGTCAACCGTTACAAAACCGCACTTCTACACACAAGCGAGGAGATTAGTGAGACTAATCTCCTCGCTTGATCTTTTATTATGACTTACTAACCTTAACGGCGAAATACGATGGGAAGAATATAATGC
>JAFPCM010000030.1 GCA_017390185.1 Muribaculaceae bacterium | reverse complement strand
CCCGAAGACAAGATTTTTGCTCTGCGCCCCGAGCAATTGAGTGTGCAGCAATTCATAGAGTTAACAAATTTGATGTCAAATCTGCGTAATCAGTCAGCCAACTAATGAAAGAATATACTCCCGATTATCTTCAGTTGATTCGCGACATAATCAGCCGTTGCGACGACGAGGCCGCTCGCAAAGAGTTGGAGGGATTGCACCCTGCCGACATTGCCGAGCTTTATGAAAACCTCAATGAGAAAGAAGCTGAGTATATTTATCAGTTGCTCGACGAGGACAAGGCTGCAGATGTGTTGATTGAGCTTGATGAGGACGACCGTAAGGACATCCTTAGCGATATGCCTGTTGAGGAGATTGCCCGACAGCTCGACCACTTGGACACCGACGATGCCGTAGATATTATTCGTGAACTTGACAAGGAAGACCGCGACGAGATTCTTGCTCACATCGATGACGTGGAGCAGGCTGGCGACATCATCGACTTGTTGAAATATGACGAAGACACTGCCGGTGCATTGATGGGTACCGAAATGATTATCGTTAACGAAAATTGGAGTATGCCCGAATGCGTGAAGCAAATGAGGATGCAAGCCGAGGATATGGACGAGATTTACAATGTCTATGTCGTTGACGATGACCAACGCCTCAAAGGTGTGTTTCCGCTCAAAAAAATGATTACACACCCCTCGGTGTCAAAAATCAAGCATGTGATGCAGAGCGACCCGGTGTCGGTAAAAACCGATACACCCATCGATGAGGTGGCTCTCGACTTCGAAAAATATAACCTTGTAGCAATGCCTGTTGTCGACTCTATCGGCCGCTTGATGGGCCGCATTACCGTTGACGACGTGATGGACCAAGTGCGTGAACAATCTGAACGCGACTACCAATTGGCATCAGGTCTCTCGACCGATGTTGAAACCGACGACACCGTGTTGCGTCAAACCAAAGCCCGTTTGCCATGGTTGCTCATCGGTATTTTGGGCGGTATCGGTAACGCGTGGATTCTCGGATTTTTTGAACAGGGATTTGCTCTCAACCCCATATTGGCATTGTTTATCCCTATGATTGCAGGTACCGGAGGTAATGTCGGCATTCAGTCATCGGCGATTGTCGTGCAAGGCCTTGCCAACGGTTCGCTTGACATCAAAGAGTCGGGCTCGCAACTGCTCAAAGAGTTTGGCGTCGGCCTCATCAACGCGTGCATCATATCGTTGTTGGTGTTTGTTTACAATTTCTTTGCCTTTGGCATACAAGAAGTGGCTACTATCGCCGTGTCAATGTCATTGTTTGTCTTGGTTTTGTTTGCATCGGTGTTTGGAACACTCGTTCCGTTGACACTCGAGCGTCTCAAAATCGACCCCGCGCTCGCGACCGGTCCGTTTATCACCATTACCAACGACATCATCGGCATGGTAATCTACATTTGGATCAGTTCGGCATTGATGCAGACTATGCTCGGCTAAACAAGCATTACATAATACATGCCGCCCGACACATAGTGCCGGGCGGCTTTGTTTTTATATATCTTGAAATTATCGGCTCAGCAGTTTTGTGGTTTTGTAGCCGGGGCGATTGCTGAATGTGAAGGCGGCAAAGAGGCCGGTAGCATCGGAGTTGTATTTGATGTGGTAACGCTCGGCGCCCATGAAGTCGAGATAAAATGTGGCTGTGTCGATGGGTGAGTCGGCTGTGTAGCCGTTGCTCAACCGTTCTTCAATGGTGATGTCGGTCCCGATTTGTGTTATGGCAAGGCTTACAGCTCCGCTTGTGGTCATGGCTTCAACGGCGTGTCGTTGCAGCACTACAGTCCCGTTATCAAGGGCTGTGAGGGTTATGGCAGGTTGGGCATATTCATCGTCAAATGTGAGGTCGCCCGCCAATAGATACTGGCGTGCCTCGCCTCGCGATGACGGTTTTGCCGCCAACCCTACTATTATCGCCGCTACAAGTGTGGCGATAACATAAAATTCGAGCGATTGAAAAAACCAAAGAGTAATCATACAGATGCAAAGTTAATGAAAAACAATTATTATTGCGAGGTTGTTAGTGGTGAAAAGTGATGTTGTTATGGTATTGATGCTTGTCCCGTCACATAAGTTGGCTTCGTGGTTGCTCAGTGTTATCGGCTCGGCTCTTGATGCTGTGGGCATCGGTGGCGGCTCGGGTGCCGAGGAGGTGGTGTATGTCTTGGCTGTAGTGGCTATAGCTGTCGGTGTGGGATGGCTTGTGCGTTGGACTGTGGTGTTGACTTTGAAGCGGTTGCCTATGTTGAGGCGGTGGGAGTTTGTCAAGGAGATGATAGAGCGGCGCGTGGTGTCGCGTTGCAGCCGGGTGATTTCGCCCTTACTGTTTCTGGCGCTGATTCCCTTTGCGTTTGATGTCGACAGTGCGGCTTTGTCGATTATAGAACGCTTGGCCACGGTGTACCTGTTGGTTGAGATGGGGGTGGCAGTGTGTGCAGTGCTTGAATTCCTATGGACACGCTATGACCGCCATCATAATGAGCGTAATGTACCGTTGCGTGGTGTGCTCAATGTGGGCCGAGGCGCTGTGTGGATAGTGGTGCTGATTATATCGGTGTCGGTGCTCATCAACCGTTCGCCAACGGTGCTACTCACTGGGCTTGGCGCGTTTGCAGCGGCTTTGATGCTTATTTTTAAAGACTCACTGTTGGGCTTGGTGGCGGGGGTGCAGATTGCGCAGAACGATTTGCTGCGCGTGGGTGATTGGATAATTGTGCCCACGACGCTTGCCAATGGTATTGTTGCCGATGTGTCGCTCTCGGCGGTGAAAATCCGTAATTGGGATAATACCATCGTTTCGCTGCCTCCTTATGTGCTGGTGTCATCGTCGTTTCAAAACTGGCGTGGTATGAGTGACAGCGGTGTGCGGCTCATCACGCGCACGGTGGTTATTGATGCCACTTCGGTAAAGCCGTGCACACCATCACTTATAGAGGAGATTACGGCAAAAATTCCGCTATTACGCGACTATATTGGCAATCGGCCGTCGGACTATGGTACGGGTTTGACACCGGTTAACGGTACAGTCGACACCAATCTCGGCCTGTTACGCGCTTATGCGTGCCGGTATTTGCTGTTACATCCAATGGTGGCCCACAATCAGCAGATACTTGTGAGTCTGAAAGACCAAACCGATAACGGCTTGCCGGTGCAACTCTATTGCTATGCCGCTACAACCGATTGGGCTGCTTTTGAGGCTATACAAAGCGAAATCGTCGAGCATATAGTTGCTATATGCCCGACGATGTATCTGACGGTTTATAATTCAGTTTCGGGAAAGGATATCAGGCCTATTTCACGATGAGACGAGCGGCTTGAATGCCGTTGTTGTCGCTGATTGCAATCATATACATGCCCGATGCAAGGTTGGCGGTGGCAATCTTGTTGCCGATACCTGATTTAACGAGCGCTCCGCTCATGGTGTAGATGCGATATTGTGCATTTTCGCTCACATTGACAGCTACATTTTCGCCTGCAACAGCAGGGTTGGGGGCAAGAACGAGTGTTGCGTTGTCGTCGGCCACGATTGTCTCAACGCTGCCGGGAGTGTGGGCAACCGAGGTGTGAACGGCTTCTATTGCAGGTATCTCGATGCGGTGGGTTGATGATGCCGCGTCGGCGAGATAGATTTGCAAATATTTGAAGGTCACGGGATATGATGAGAAATCGGTTACATCTATCAATTCGCTCATGGGAATGAGAACAGTGTTAAGTGTCGAAGCTGTGAGTGTGGGGGTGTAAATGTAGTTTACAGCACGGTTTGCTCCGGCTTGGGTGTTGATGTAGATTTCTTTGATGGTAGCAGTGCCAGGGTTGATGCAGATGCGCAATGAGTCGGGCATACTCCACATCACAATGTCTTTTGTGAGTTTGACATAGGTGCCGCGAGTTGAGCTTACGGTATAGTCAAATGCAAAACCTTGAGAGCCAATTACTGAAACAGCGTCGTTTTTAACGCCCGATTTATTGTATTTCCAAGTGGCTATGTCAATGTTGGCATCAAGAGGCATGTAGCGTGTTTCGGGAATTTCGACTGTTACGGTTAGTTCTCCAACGAAATCCTCAACAGTGCCGCGAATGGTAGTAGTGCCGTTTTTCACGCCATGAACGCGTCCGGCCGCATCAACAGTTGCGATTGACTCATCGTCGCTCGACCATTTCAATGCCTGGTTGTCGAGGGGCATCTCTTCGTTACCCACAGTAGCTGTAACCTCAACAACATAGTCGGTAAACGAGTTGACCATAGCATTGGCGAGGCGGAATTTGGGCGCACCAGTGCCAACTGTCACGGGTATTGAGGTGCTTACGCCGTCAATAGTTGCTGTGAGCATGTGAGTGCCGCTACCTGTAACGAAGAGCGAAGCACCGTCGGCGCTGATTGTACCCAATGCTTCGGGGCAAGAGAGTTTCACGCCTTTGAGATCGGTAGAGATGAGCACATCATATTTGTTGTAGGCATAAAACACGGGAGTGTAGTGGCCATACTTGGGGAGCATTTTTGATTCTTCGGTAAATGCGATTTCGTCAACAACATTGTCGGTGGGAGCAACAGCCACTGCAAAGAGGGCGTTGGTAACCGAGCGCTCGTTGCCGTCGCTTGGCGAGTTGCGAATGCCGAAAGCATCGGTGTAGAGAGCCGAAGAGCCACCACCGTCAAAGTTCATTGCTTCGGTGCAACCAACTTCGCGCATAATGTCGGCGAGAACTCGTGAAACGACACCTGCCGATACGTTAGAACGACCGTCAACAACGAGCATCACAAGTTTGGTGCCGGT
>JAFPCM010000029.1 GCA_017390185.1 Muribaculaceae bacterium | reverse complement strand
GCGACCCGTTCTACACGTTGCTTGGCGCATCGGTGCGTTTTGAACATGAGCGTTATTCGCTTGATGTGTGGGGCGAAAATCTCACCAACACCGATTATAAAACATTTTATTTCGTGTCGATAGGCCACGGATTTTATCAAAAGGGCAAGCCCATGCAAGTGGGGGCGACCTTACGACTGAATTTTGAAACAAAATAAAACTAAAATAGTAAACAGAAATGAAAGCATTAAAAATCCTTATGTGTTTTGTGGCATTGTTTGCCATGATGTCGTGTGAAAACGACGGCCCGATAGATGACGATGGCTCAATTACAGAAGACAGCATTCCGAGTGTTAAGACGGTTGTTGAATATTACAACTGTTTTAATCTTGTCGAAAATGTGCGTGCAAACACCAGTGCCACATTTGATTCGCCTCGCTATATTTTTAGCCTTGTTCAAGAAACAGATTCTGCAAGTGTGTTAATGAAAAATGTGAAATTCGCAGAGCGCATGCCTGCCATTGACATGCTCATTAAAGATTTGAAATATGGCACCGACAAGGAAACTGGCGCATTGTTGATTACAGGCAGCGAGATTGTTCCCGTTGTTGACGGCAAACCTTATGAAGACTTTGTGGTGACAACTTTCCGTTGCGAAATTCGTGATTATGGTTTGGCTTATCTTCCCGATATGTCGATTGTCTTCACAATCAATAACATGTTTCGTGTGACAGTAATCCCAACATTGACATATTATTATGGCACAACAACAGTGGTAAACAACGCTAATAAATCAACTTATGAAACAACCGATCCCATTTATAAAGTTGTGATCGATCCCCAAAATATGACTGCCGATATTACTCTGCATAAGGCTCGCTTTGCCGCGTCAATGCCTGCAATGGACATGTCGTTCAAGGGTGTGGCGGTAACTCCCTACAACACAGGTTATGACCTTAAATGTGACAGTCTCATTCCTGAAATCGGCGATGTGCCTTTCCCTGCATATCAGATAACCAACCTTGAGGGTGCCGAAAAATTCTTGGATAATATGAAACTGAATTTTGACTGCATGAGCATCTATTCAGTGTCAGCACAATTAAATTCATGGCCTATCGTAAACCAAGAGTAGGGGATAAGCCAATTTGACATACACAAGACGCAGTTGCTCGGCATCTGCGTCTTTTTGTTTTTTTGCAGGTTTAAGTTGCAAGTCAAACCGAATGCAAAAATCTGTAAATATTCTTATTAAAACATGCATAATATTTAGATAATTTGTCTATCTTTGCAGTTGGAAATTGGCAATAGTATGGGGTGAAAGCCCGTGCTGTTGTCCTATCTATGTGGAAGTCAGGATGATAGTGGCTCGGCATTAACCCTATAAGAGAAAAAGAAAATTAGATTAAAATATGGTATCATTAGAAATCATTGGAATTCAAAGCACGACACTTGCTGTGGTTGCCGCCTTGACTGGCGTTGGCCTTGTGGCGTTGGCGTTGTGGCTTGCAGGGCTCATCTCGCCCCGTTCATTCAACCCTCAAAAAGGTGAAGCTTATGAGTGTGGTATCCCCACTCGCGGTGAGAGTATGGCTCAGTTTAAGGTAGGTTATTACCTTTTTGCAATTTTATTCTTGATGTTCGATGTGGAAACCGTGTTCTTGTTCCCCTGGGCAGTGAAAATGCGAGAATTGGGAGCTGACGGTATATTGGCCATCGCAGTATTTTTCGGAATCTTAGTGCTGGGTCTTGTTTATGCCTGGCGGAAAGGAGCACTCGAATGGAAGTAACAACAAAGAGCATGCCCTACGAGGCGTGGAAAGACAACGAATATATTGAACAACTCCTTGCAGAGTTGCGTGCAAACGGTACTAATGTAATCGTTGGTTCGTTTGACAAACTTATCAACTGGGGGCGGTCTAACTCTATCTGGCCTCTCACTTTCGCCACCAGTTGCTGCGGTATCGAGTTTGTGTCGCTTGGCGCGGCACGCTATGATATGGCTCGTTTTGGCTGGGAAGTAGCTCGTGCTTCGCCACGTCAAGCCGACTTTATGATGGTTGCCGGTACTATCGTACACCGCATGGCTCCCGTTATGCGTCGCCTTTACGACCAATTGGCCGAACCTAAATATGTGATTGCATGTGGAGGTTGCGCTATCTCAGGCGGTCCTTTCCGCAAATCATACCACGTTGTTAAGGGTATTGACGAAATTGTTCCCGTCGATGTTTATTGCCCCGGTTGTCCTCCCCGTCCCGAAGCGATGATTTACTCAATCATGCAGTTGTCTCGCAAAATGAAGGTTGAGCGTTTCTTTGGTGGTGTAAACCGTCAAGAAAAAATCAAAGACTTCCTTGCAAATCACCCTGAAGAGTCTTTGGGCTACTAATAAATATCCGTCATTCATTAATAATAAGAATAAAGTTATAATAAGATATGGCAAACATTCAGGAAAAAATCGCCAAACTGTTTCCCGAAGCGACATTTGAAGACGGAGAAATATTATTGGTAAATATTCCCGATGCTAAATGGCACCAATTGGCTAAATGCCTCAAAGAAGATGCCGAATTGCATTTTGATCATCTCGTGACAATTGTGGGTATGGACTGGACCGACAAACTCGGCTGTGTTTACTACCTCAATTCGACAAAACATAACACAAGCTTATCGGTTAAAGTTACTACCGACGACCGTGAAAAACCTATGATTCATAGTGTTCACGACGTATGGAAAATCGCCACAACTTTTGAACGTGAGGTGTATGACTTCTTCGGTATTATCTTTATTAATAACCCCGATATGCGTCGCTTGTTCCTCAGCATTGACTGGAAAGGCTATCCCTTGCGCAAAGACTATGACATGAATCCCGAGGTTAATCCGGTTTCATTGGAAAACGAGCGTCAAGAAGATACAACAGTTTCTTATGTGGAAAAAGAAGATGGCACTATCGAAAAGAAAGTGGTTGAAATCTTTGCTCCCGAAGATTTTGTTGTGAACATCGGCCCACAACACCCCGCAACTCACGGTGTGTTGCGTTTCCGCACTGCTGTTGACGGCGAAACTATCAAGAAAATCGACTTCTATTCAGGTTATATTCACCGCGGTATTGAAAAAATCTGTGAAGGATTGACTTATCCCCAAACACTCCATTTCATGGACCGTATGGACTACTTCTCAGGTCAGCAATACCACCACGGCTTGTGCCTCGCTATCGAAAAGGCGTTGGGCATCGAGGTGTCTCGTCGCGCTCACGTAATCAGAGTGATGATGGACGAGTTGTCTCGCATTGCTTCTCACTGTCTCTTCTTGGGTACATTCTGTATGGACTTGGGTGCAACAACAATGTTGTTCTACACATTGCGCGTTCGTGAGCAAATTCTCGATATTATGGAGAAAACTTGCGGTGCTCGCATGACTTTCAATTATGGTTGCATTGGCGGTGTAATGCAAGACCTTCACCCCGACTTTGTCAAAGATGTTAAAGAATTGCTCGCAGTTCTCCCCAAAAACATCAAAGAATATAACGAATTGTTTATCGGTAACGTGATTGCAAAAGGCCGCTTGGAAAAAGTTGGCGTTCTTTCTCGCGAAGATGCAATTTCTTATGGTGTGACAGGACCTTCAGGCCGTGCATCAGGTTGGGCTTGCGACGTTCGCAAAACTCATCCTTATAGCATTTATGGTGAACTTGACTTCGAAGAAGTGGTTTACACCGAAGGCGACTCTATGGCTCGTACAAAATTGCGTATCGCTGAAATCGAACAGTCGGCCAAGATTCTCGAACAACTCATTGACAATATTCCTGAAGGCGAATATTGCGTTAAAGTGCCCAAAATTGTCAAACTTCCTGCAGGACACTATTTCCAACTCGTGGAAGGTTGCCGTGGTGCATTTGGTGTATATATCGAAAGCGACGGAGGCACATCTCCCTTGCGCTTGAAACTTGCTCCTCCATGTTTGCCTTTGGCCAATGTGGTTGACCACTTGACACAAGGCAGCAAAATTGCCGACCTTATTACAATCGGAGGTTCGCTTGACTACATCGTTCCCGATATTGACCGATAATTTAGTGAAAATAAAGAAATTATAATAGATTATGTACGATTTATCAGTAATAACCAAATGGATTCATGAACTGTTGATGTCATTCATGCCCGGATGGCTCGCAACAACAATCGAGTGTGTGGCGATAGGTGTCGCTCTCCTTTTGGTATATGCCTTGTTGGCACTCTTTTACATCTATTTTGAACGCAAGGTATGTGCTGCATTCCAATGCCGCCTCGGTCCAAACCGCGTAGGTCCCATGGGTTTGTTGCAGTCATTTGCCGACATGTTCAAGATGCTCATTAAAGAGTTGATTACACTCAAAAACATTGATAAATTCCTCTTTGCATTGGCTCCCTACTTGGTGATTATCGCTTCAATGCTCTCATTTGCGGTATTGCCTTGGGGTAAAGGTTTGCAGATCATCGACTTCAATATCGGTATCTTCTTCCTCATTGCAGTGTCATCAATCGGTGTGCTTGGTATCTTGCTCGCAGGATGGTCAAGTAACAACAAATTCACTTTGATTGGTGCGCTTCGTTCTGGTGCTCAGATGGTCAGCTATGAGTTGTCAATCGGTTTGTCGGTATTGACAATGGTTGCCTTTGCCGGCACAATGTCGGTAACAGGAATTGTTGAAGCTCAAGAAAACCTCTGGTTTATCTTCTCAGGCCACGTTCCCGCAATCATCGCATTTGTGATTTACTTGATTGCTGGTACTGCCGAAACAAACCGTGGTCCGTTTGACCTTCCCGAAGCTGAAAGTGAGTTGACTGCCGGTTACCACACCGAGTATTCAGGTATGCACTTCGGTTTCTTCTATCTTGCCGAATACCTTAACTTGTTTATTGTATCGGGTGTTGCTACACTCTTGTTCTTCGGCGGTTGGATGCCTTTGCACATCCCCGGTTGGGAAGGCTTTAACCAAGTTATGGACTATATCCCCTCAATTGTATGGTTTGTGGGTAAAGCAATCGCGATCTCATTCATCATCATTTGGTTCAAGTGGTCGTTCCCCCGTCTTCGCATCGACCAACTTCTTGCCCTCGAGTGGAAATATCTCCTCCCCATCAACTTGTTTAACCTCGTGTTGATGGTATTGGTAATCGTTTACGGATTGCACTTTTAAGAAAATAATTTAAGAATAAATAACCCCCTGATGATTCGTTAATATGAGCGAAAAATTTGGAAAAATAGCACAGGTAATCGGTCCCGTAGTTGACGTGGCGTTTGAAGGCGAGGGTAACACTATCCCCCCCATCTACACAGCGCTCAAAATCGACCGTCCCGATGGTTCGATGCTCGTGCTTGAAGTAGAACAGCACATTGGTGAAAACACTGTGCGTTGTGTGGCAATGGACAGTACCGACGGTTTGCAACGTGGTATGCGTGTTGATAACCTTGACCGTCCTATCGCTGTTCCCACTGGTGACCAGGTTAAAGGCCGCTTGCTTAATGTAATCGGTGAGGCAATTGACCACCTCCCCGAGCTCGAAAGAGAAAACTTGCGTCCTATTCACCAACCTGCTCCCGAGTTTGATGACCTTACAATCGGTACCGAAATTCTTTTCACTGGTATCAAAGTGATTGACCTTCTCGAACCTTATAGTAAAGGTGGTAAGATCGGTTTGTTTGGTGGTGCCGGTGTTGGTAAGACAGTGCTTATCATGGAGTTGATTAACAACATCGCCAAAGGTCACAACGGTTTCTCAGTATTTACCGGTGTGGGTGAGCGTACCCGCGAAGGTAATGACTTGTTGCGCGAAATGATTGAAAGCGGTGTAATGAAATATGGTGACAAGTTTACCGAAGGCATGGAAAAAGGTGAGTGGAATCTTGCCGATGTTGACATGGATAAGGTAAAAGAGTCACAAGCAACACTCGTGTTCGGTCAGATGAACGAACCTCCCGGTGCTCGTTTGCGCGTTGCATTGTCGGGTTTGACTGTGGCTGAACAGTTCCGCGATCAAGACGGTGGCGGTAAAGAAATCCTTCTCTTTATCGACAACATCTTCCGTTTCACTCAGGCAGGTTCTGAGGTGTCGGCTCTTCTCGGCCGTATGCCCTCGGCTGTAGGTTACCAACCTACACTTGCATCTGAAATGGGTAAATTGCAAGAGCGTATTACTTCAACAAAGAACGGTTCAATTACATCGGTTCAAGCAATCTATGTACCCGCCGACGACTTGACCGACCCCGCTCCCGCAACAACATTCAACTTCTTGGACGCAACTACCGTATTGAGCCGTAAAATCGCTGAGTTGGGTATCTATCCCGCAGTTGACCCCTTGGAATCAACTTCTCGTATTCTCGACCCCAACATCATTGGCGAAGAACACTATAACACAGCTCAAGCGGTTAAACAACTCTTGCAGAAATATAACGAACTTCAAGATATCATCGCCATCCTCGGTGTTGACGAATTGTCGGATGAAGACAAACTTGTTGTTGCCCGCGCTCGTCGTGCACAACGTTTCTTGTCACAACCCTTCTTCGTTGCCGAGCAGTTCACCGGTCTTCCTGGTGTAATGGTGCCATTGAGTGAAACCATCCGCGGTTTCAAGATGATTCTCAGCGGCGAAATGGACGAATATCCCGAACAAGCATTCCTCAATGTCGGTACAATCGACGAGGCTATTGCTAAGGGTAAGAAAATGCTTGCAGAAGTTCAATAACATTTAAGTGAAAATTAACTATGATACTCAAAGTAATATCGGCTGAAGATGTCTTGTTCTCGGGAGAGGTTGCTCTTGTAACTTTGCCCGGAGAAAAAGGCTCGTTTACCGTTCTCAACAATCATGCATCTCTTGTGTCAACTCTTGTTGCCGGCAAAATCGTCTATGACGAAAACGGTGTCAGAAACGAGATTGAAGTGGCAGGCGGAATGGTTGATGTCGATAACAATGTAGTGTCGGTGTGTATCTATTAATTATGAAGAAAGTATTTCTCATACTTGCAATAATCATGGCGGCGGTGTTTACACCGCAGCAGGCCTTTGCTTCGTCAGAGTCGCACGATTCAGGTGAAGTCAATCCCAAGGAGATAATATTCCATCACCTTGGCGACGGCTATGGCTGGGAAGTACCCTTCTCGCATGAGCATCGCATTCCTTTGCCCGTGATTGTGCGCGACAACGAAGGTGAGTGGCATTGCTTCTCATCGGCACGCGTGACAGGTGGAGATACCTATGAAGGCTTCCACATCTCTCATGGCGAGGAATATTCAGGTAAAATTGTCGGAGTTGACGCACAAGGCAATATATACCGTCCGCTTGATTTCTCTATCACAAAAAATGTCTTGGCATTGTTTATCACCGCGGTGTTGGTATTCTTGTGCTGCATGAGTGTAGCTCGTTGGCACAAACGCAACGGCCACAAGGCTCCTCGCAAGTTTGTTGGCGCTATTGAGGTGGTAATCGAGTTTATCTATGACGGTGTTATCAAGGCAATTTTGCAAGACAAGGCTCGTCGCTTTGCCCCATATCTGCTCACAGTGTTTATGTTCATCTTGTTCATGAACTTGTTGGGCCTCATTGTGATCTTCCCTGGTGGTGCCAACCTCACAGGTAATATCGCGGTGACATTGGTATTGGCAGTGTGCACATTCCTTGTTACTAACCTCTTCGGTACAAAACATTATTGGAAAGATATCTTGTGGCCCGATGTTCCTCTTTGGCTCAAATGTCCGCTTCCCATCATGCCTGTAATCGAGATCTTTGGTATGTTCACCAAGCCCGCGGCATTGACAGTGCGTCTGTTTGCCAATATGATGGGTGGTCACATGATTGTGATGGTGTTGACCATTCTCATCTTCATCTTCGCAGCAATGGGCCCCGCAGTTACAGCCACATCGACAGTCATCTCGGTATTATTCCAATTGTTCATGTTGCTCATTGATGTGCTCGTAAGTTTCATTCAAGCCTATGTGTTTACCATGTTGTCAACAATCTTCATTTCGTTGGCACAGGAAAACCCACATCATGAAGGCGAACATCACGGAGCAGAATAAAAAACAGAAAAAACAAATAATAAAAATAACAAATTAATAACATTAAAATTTTAAGTATTATGTTAGCAATGATTTTAGCAGCAGTAGAACCCCTCTTGGGTCTTGGTGCAAGTATAGGTGCAGCAATCGCAGCAATCGCAGCAGGTATCGGTATCGGTAAGATTGGTGCTTCAGCAATGGAAGCAATCGCTCGTCAACCCGAATCAGCAGGTGACATTCGTAGTAACATGATTGTTATCGCTGCTCTCGTTGAAGGTGTTGCCTTATTTGCAGTAATCGTTTGTGTATTGGCTCTTTTCGTATAATACAAGTTTCTATTTATGGAACTATTCACG
Source organism: Muribaculaceae bacterium (assembly GCA_017390185.1). GTDB lineage: Bacteria > Bacteroidota > Bacteroidia > Bacteroidales > Muribaculaceae > RGIG4079. Next base: position 26,470 of record JAFPCM010000029.1, on the reverse strand, counting down.
CCTGAACTCGGTCTCATATTCTGGATGTTCTTATCATTCGCCGTGCTTTTCCTCGCTTTGTGGAAATTTGCGTGGCCAGTGATTATAAACGGACTTGAGGGCCGTGCCGATGAAATCAACAGAGGTGTTGAATATGCTCAGAATGCCAAGGCACAACTCGACCAGGCCCGTGAAGAGGCTGAGAAATATATAAATGACGCTCGTCGCCAGCAAGCCGAAATTTTGCGCGAAGCCGACCGCATGAAAACTCAAATCATTGAGGAAGCACGTGGCGCCGCTCAAATCGAAGCTCAAAAAGTGATGGATGCTGCAAAGGTGTCGATCGAGCAAGCTCGCAAAGAAGCCGAACAACACTTCCGCAACGAAGTAAGTGCTTTTGCTATCGAGATTGCCACTAAGGTTGTTCGCAACAACCTTGCCAACACCGAAGCGCAGACAACACTCGTTAACTCGCTGCTTGACGAATTAGAAAACAAAAACTGATAATCGCAATGAACGAAGGCCTCATACCTCGCAGATATGCAAAAGCACTCTATGAGTTTGCTACAGAAAAAGGTGACTCAGAGAGCATCTATGGCATTATGACCACTCTTGTCAAGAGCTTTTCGGCTGAAAATGCTCTTCAATCGGCCATGGCCAACCCCTTTGTCGACAATGACGACAAAGTGAAGCTTCTCATGACTGCCGCCGGAGCTACTCAGCAAGACGCAACTTTTAACGATTTTGTCGCTTTGCTGAAAAACAATGCTCGTCTGGATATGGCTCGAGGCATCGCGATGGCTTATTTGGATATCTACCGAAAAGCCAACAATATCTATCTGGTAGAAGTTGTAACAGCCGCGCCTTTGGCAGCAGATGATGAGCAAAGACTCAAAAACATCATTAACAACCACCTCAATGGGGGCACAATGGAATATGCTTCGCGCATCGACAGCAACCTCATTGGCGGTTTTGTGGTTAAAATCGGCTCTGAACTGCTTGACGCTTCTGTCAGCAATGAATTGAAACAATTGCGTTTGAAACTATTAAGTAACTGAAAATTACAATGATTAACCCAAGCGAGATATCAGAAGTATTGAAACAACAACTCGAAAATGTAAACAACAAGGTTTCATTTGAAGAAGTTGGTACAGTCCTTGAAGTAGGTGATGGTGTAGCCCATGTCTATGGACTTGATAATGTGTGCGCCAACGAACTCGTAGAATTTGAAAACGGAGTAAAGGGCGTTGCATTGAACTTGGAAGAAAGCAATGTCGGTGTGATATTGCTCAACAATGTTGATAGCATCACTGAAAATATGACAGTGCGCCGAACTGGCGAGATTGCTTCAATACCCGTGGGCGAAGGTCTATTCGGTCGTGTTATCAATGTATTGGGTGAACCCATTGACGGCCGTGGTCCCATCAGTGGCGAACGCTATCGTTTGCCTCTCGAACGCAAGGCTCCCGGTGTAATCTTCCGTCAACCGGTAAAACAACCTTTGCAAACAGGTATCAAGGCTGTGGACTCAATGGTGCCCATCGGCCGTGGCCAACGCGAGTTGATTATCGGTGACCGTCAAATCGGTAAAACCGCTATCGCTATTGATACAATCATCAATCAGCGCAAAAACTATGAAGAAGGCAAGCCCGTATATTGTATTTATGTAGCAATCGGTCAAAAAGCCTCTTCAGTAGCTGCTATCGTGGAAACATTGCGTCAACATGGCGCTTTGGACTACACAGTGGTAGTTGCCGCAACAGCAGCCGACTCAGCTGCAATGCGTTACTATTCTCCCTTTGCCGGTGTGGCAATTGGTGAATATATCCGCGACACTGGTCGTGACGCGCTCATCGTATATGATGACTTGTCAAAACAGGCCGTTGCTTATCGCGAAATTTCATTGATTTTGAAACGTCCTTCAGGTCGTGAAGCATATCCTGGTGATATCTTCTACCTCCACTCTCGTTTGTTGGAGCGTGCAGCGAAGATTATCGACAACCAAGCAGTTGCTTCTAAGATGAATGACCTTCCCGAGGTGCTCAAACCTATGGTGAAGGGTGGTGGTTCGCTCACAGCATTGCCCATCATCGAGACTCAAGCAGGTGACGTGTCGGCTTATATCCCCACTAACGTTATTTCAATTACCGACGGTCAGATCTTCCTTGAATCGGCATTGTTCAACCGCGGTGTTCGTCCCGCAATCAATGTGGGTATCTCGGTGTCGCGTGTAGGTGGTAACGCCCAAATCAAGTCAATGAAAAAAGTGGCTGGTACACTCAAAATCGACCAAGCCCAGTTCCGCGAACTTGAATCGTTCACCAAGTTTGGTGGCGATATGGACCCCGTGACTGCGCGCGTGATTGACAAAGGTCGCAAAAACGAACGCCTCTTGATTCAACCTCAATATCAGCCCGTGGCTGTTGAGGAAGAAGTTGCCGTGATTTATTGCGGTACTAAGGGCTTGCTTGAAAAAGTTCCCATGGACAAGGTGGCCGAATTTGAAAGATTGTTTATTCAACTTCTTCATGCCAAATATCAGAAAGATGTGCTTGATGTCATCAAGAGCGGTCAGCTAACTGACGATGTTACAGCCAAGCTTACTGAAGCGGCAAATGAAATTGTAAGTAGATATAATTAAGAAAACCTCGTAGCCCGATGGCAACATTACGCGAATTAAAAGGACGAATAGGGTCGGTAGCTTCGTCAGAGAAGATTACCGGAGCGATGAAAATGATTTCATCGGCAAAGATGCACAAGGCCGAGCAGGCATTGAAGCGTCTGTTACCCTTTCGCAACCAAATAGAGACAATTATTGGCAATTTGCTCTCGGCTGATGCCGAATTTTCGTCTCCATTGCTCGACGCTCGTGATGTGAAGCGTGTCGGCGTTGTGGTTTTTGGCTCTGATGATGGCTTGTGTGGCGCATATAATGTGAATGTGTTTAAGCAGCTTCTCGTTAAGATGGCCGAATATCGCAAGCAATATGGCGATTTGGTAGAAGTGGAAGTGATTCCCGTCGGATCAAAAATTGCCAAGTCTGTTAATAAACTTGCTCTCAAAGGTGTGACAGTGAAAGTTGTGGGCGATGTTGACTCAAAAACATCGGGTGATGGTGTGAAAAACTTTATCGCACAGTTGCAACAACGTTTCATTGCCGGCGAACTTGACAAGGTTGACACTCTTTACATGAGTTTCAAGAGTGTGAGCCGTCAGGTGCTCACTGCCGACCAATTGTTGCCTGTCGTTCAGGAAACATTTGACTCGGTTGAAGCTTCAAACTCTCGTCCCTATATCTTTGAACCCGATGCGTCAACCATTTTCACCAATGTGTTGCCCTTGTTTTTGTTGTCAACAATGCAAGAGATTTTCACCGAAAACCGTGCATCGGAACAGGCTGCCCGTGTGATGGCTATGCAAAGCGCCAACGACAACGCCAAAAAACTGCTTGAACAGTTGCGTTTGGAATATAACAAACTGCGTCAACAGAGCATTACCAACGAGTTGCTCGACATCGTGGGAGGACAGGTTAAGAATTAAGAAAACAAGTAAAATAAAACTAAGATTTATACATCTCTATGGGTAGTGTAAAAGATTATTTTTCATCATTAGGAACTGGCGTGGCAAGCCTCTTGAAAGGTATGTCAATCACCGGTAAGGAATTTCTTACTCCTAAGATTACAGAAAAATATCCCGAAAACCGTGAGACAGTAAAGGTACCCGAACGTTTCCGCGCTGTGCTCACACTCAAGTATGACGAAGAAGGTCGTCACAAATGTATCGCGTGTGGTATCTGTCAGCGCAATTGTCCCAATGGTACTATCAACATTGAGTCAAAAATGGTTGACACTGCCGACGGTAAGAAAAAGAAAAAACTCGACAAGTACATGTATGACTTGGGTAGTTGTACTTTCTGCCAATTGTGTGTGACAACTTGTCCGCAAGACGCTCTCGAATTCAGCAATGACTTTGAGCAAGCTGTGTTTACACGCGAGAAACTTGTTAAACAACTTAATTATCTTCCCGAAAAAGAAGAGCCGGCACCCAGTCCCGAAGAATTGGCCAAACTTGCTGCCGAACGTGAGGCTAAGATAGCCGCTGCCAAGGCTGCTGCCGCTGCTAAAAAAGCAGCTCAGGAAGCCGCAGCTCAGGAAACTGAAAAGCCTCAAGAATAAGAAATAAATAAAACATAAAATATATGGAATCAGTAGGAAGTATCATTATGTACATGGTAGTCGTTGCGGCGATTATCATTTTCTCGGTACTTGCTGTCACCTCACGCAAGATATTGCGTTCGGCAACCTACTTGCTATTTACACTTTTTGCCACAGCTGCAATCTATTTCCAACTCGGATATGAGTTTTTGGGAGCCGTGCAAATAGCAGTTTACGCCGGCGGTATCGTGGTGTTGTTTGTCTTCTCGATTTTGTTGACAAGCAAGCCTGGTGACAAAAGCGAGAAACTTACTTCAAAGAAAAAGGTAGTCGGCCTCATTGCCTCGGTTGCTATGTTGCTTGTAGCAGGCTATGCATTGTTGAGCCGTTGCGGATTCTTCGCTCAACTTCCCGCAATGGAAGGTGTGACCATGGACCGCATCGGTACAGAGTTGCTCAGCAGTTCACATGGCGGCATGCTTCTTCCCTTTGAAGCAATCAGTGTGTTATTATTGGCATGTATAATCGGTGGCATCGTAGTCGCTCGTAAAAGGTAATCGGATATGGAAATCTCAATGATGTATTATTTGATCCCCAGCCTTATTATGTTTTGCTGTGGTGTTTACGGGTTTATCACTCGCAAAAATATGATTGCGATATTGATTTCGCTCGAATTGATGCTCAATGCCGTTGATATTAACTTTGTAGTATTCAACCGTTTCTTGTTCCCCGGACAACTTGATGGTATGTTCTTCACCCTCTTTGCCATTGCAATCGCAGCAGCCGAAACTGCTCTCGCAATCGCAATTATCATCAACATTTTCCGCAGCAACAAGACTATCGACGTTGACGACGCAACCAAAATGAAATTCTAAACGATATGGACCAGACTATTCCTTTATTGATATTGGCATTGCCTTTGTGCATGTTCCTTGTGCTCGGTTTGACCGGACACAAGATGAGCCATAAGATGGCGGGTATTCTCGGTACATTGGGTATGGGTACTGCACTCGTGTTGGCCTATACAACCGCGTTTACTTATTTCTTTGGCGGCAACTTTGTTGACGAAGCAGGCAATCGCCTCCAACACATAGTTTTCAACTATGATTGGCTCGCGTTTACCGACAACCTCGTTATTCGTCTCGGTTTCCTCTTGGATCCCATTTCAGCCATGATGCTTGTGGTTATCACCACAATCTCTTTCATGGTGCATCTCTATAGCTTGGGTTATATGCACGGTGAGAAAGGTTTCCAACGCTACTATGCGTTCCTTTCTTTGTTTAGTTTCTCAATGCTCGGACTCGTTGTTGCTACCAACATTTTCCAAATGTATATCTTCTGGGAACTTGTGGGTGCTTCATCATACCTCCTCATTGGCTTTTATTACACTAAACCAAGTGCAGTATCTGCATCTAAGAAAGCGTTTATTGTTACACGCTTTGCCGACCTCGGCTTCTTGATCGGTATCTTGATTCTTTCATTCTATAGCAATACATTTGACTTCGTAACCATGACACAAGCTCCTGGCAATGTACTTGCAAGCACAGGTGGCGCTGTATTCATGGGCGGTTCGGTATTGACATGGGCACTCGTGTTGATCTTCATGGGTGGTATGGGTAAATCGGCTATGATGCCCCTCCACATTTGGTTGCCCGACGCGATGGAAGGTCCCACACCTGTATCGGCACTTATCCACGCTGCAACAATGGTTGTTGCCGGTGTGTTCTTGGTGGCTCGCATGTTCCCCGTTTATTTGGTTGAAGAGGTTGCCCTCGAAATCGTGACATGGGTGGGTGCGTTGACCGCTCTCTATGCAGCAATTGTGGCTTGTACACAAGTCGACATCAAACGCGTGCTTGCGTTCTCAACAATTTCGCAAATCGCGTTCATGGTTGTGTCACTTGGCGTTGCTCGTCCCGAGTTGCACGAAGGTGTTGGTTACATGGCTTCAATGTTCCACTTGTTTACACACGCAATGTTCAAGGCTCTCTTGTTCTTGGGTGCAGGTGCATTGATTCACGCCGTACACTCTAACGACTTTACTTCAATGGGTGGTTTGCGCAAACACATGCCCATCACTCACATCACATTCCTCATCGGCTGTCTTGCAATCGCAGGTATCTATCCCTTCGCAGGTTTCTTCTCAAAAGACGAAATCTTGGTTGCAGCATATAGCAACAGCATGATGTGGGGTATCTGGATGACTGCAGTAGCCGGTTTGACAGCATTCTATATGTTCCGTCTCTACTACCGCATCTTCTGGTGGAACAATCCCGATTATAGCAAGCATCACCACACTCCCCATGATGCTCCTTGGACAATGACTCTTCCCCTCATTCTCCTTGCAACTGTATCATGTGTAGCTGGTTTCATTCCTTTTGGCGAACTCGTTACATGGAATCGTGAAGCCTACGAAATTCACTTGAACTATCCCATCGCTATCACTAGCGTTGTGGTTGCTCTTTGTGCAATCGGTCTTGCAACAATTATGTATCGCAAAGAAAACTCATTGCCCGACAAAGTTGCTGACAAGGTTAAAGGTTTGTGGACTGCTGCTTACCACCGTTTCTATTTCGACGAACTCTATCTGTTCATCACCCACAAGATTATCTTCAACTTGGTGAGCCGTCCCATTGCATGGTTTGACCGTCAGATTATCGACGGCACAATGGACAAGTTTGCCGAAGTTACCAACAAAGCATCAGAAGCCATCAAAGGCTTGCAATCGGGCCGCGTACAATCTTATGTACTCGTTTACTTGCTTGGTGCATTGCTCGTGGGTGTAGTTACAGTAATCTGTATGGTATTGTAAACAATAGTGCTAATCTCTAAAATATAGAAACTATGATTGAAGAAATTTTCAGTAATATATTGATATATTTTGTGGTGATTCCTGTGCTTATGCTTGCAGGTCTTGCCCTCTGCAAAAATATTAAGCAGATTCGCGCTGTTGCATTGGTCGGTTCTATCGCTTTGATGGCTCTCTCGGTCTATGTCCTCGTTGACTATCTGCAATTAAGAGCAGCCGGTGAAACCGCTCAAATGCTTTACACCGACTCTTGGCAGTGGTTTGGTCCGTTGAATATCCACTTGGCAGTGGGTGTTGACGGTATCTCTATCGCCATGTTGCTCCTCTCTGCAATTATCCTTTTCACAGGTACATTTGCATCTTGGAAAATTGATCCCATGCCCAAAGAATTCTTCCTCTGGTTGATTCTTCTTTCAACCGGTGTGTTTGGCTTCTTTATTTCTATCGACTTGTTCACAATGTTCATGTTCTATGAAGTTGCCCTTATTCCCATGTATTTGCTCATCGGTGTATGGGGTAGCGGCAAGAAGAACTATTCGGCAATGAAGTTGACATTGATGTTGATGGGTGGTTCGGCATTCTTGATGCTCGGTCTCATCGGTATCTACTATCATTCAGCACCCGAAGGTGGTCAATTGACATGGAACCTTATTGAAATTTCACAAAACAATGCTATCGACCGTGACTGGCAATACTTCTTGTTCCCCATGACATTTGTCGGTTTTGGTGTTCTTGGTGCAATGTTCCCCTTCCACACATGGAGCCCCGACGGTCACGCATCAGCACCAACAGCAGTGTCAATGCTTCACGCAGGTGTATTGATGAAACTTGGTGGTTATGGATGTTTCCGTGTGGCTATCTACTTGATGCCCGAAGCTGCTAATGACCTCGCATGGATTTTCTTGATTCTTACAGGTATCTCGGTTGTTTATGGTGCATTTAGCGCATGTGTACAAACCGACCTCAAATACATCAACGCTTATTCATCAGTGAGCCACTGTGGTCTTGTGTTGTTTGCAATCTTGATGCTCAACACAACTGCCATGACAGGTGCTATCATGCAGATGCTCTCTCACGGTTTGATGACAGCATTGTTCTTCGCGTTGATCGGTATGATTTATGGCCGCACTCACACTCGTGACATTCGCGAAATGGGCGGTTTGATGAAGATTATGCCTTTCTTGGCTGTTTGTTATGTGATAGCGGGTATGGCATCATTGGGTCTCCCCGGTTTGAGCGGTTTCGTAGCCGAAATGACAATCTTTGTCGGCTCATTCCAACACACCGATATGTTCCACCGCGTGTTCACAATCGTTGCATGCTGCTCAATCGTAATCACAGCTGTTTACATCTTGCGTGTGGTAGGCAAGTTGCTCTTTGGCCCCGTTCAAGACGAGCATCACTTGCAGTTGACCGACGCAACATGGTGGGAACGCTTCTCAACTGTATCGCTCATTATCTGTGTGGCAGCAATCGGTTGCTTCCCCGGTTTCTTTAGCGACTTGATCAGCTTCACATTCAGCGAAAACATTTTCAAAGTATTAGGTATCAACTAAAATAAGATTAATAAGAAATGGATTACTCTCAATTTTTAGGAATGAAGCAAGAAATCGGCTTGTTAGTCGTGTTTCTATTAGTCTTCTTTTATGATACATTCATGTCTAAAAAAGCACAGAATGGATTGGCAACTGTGACTTGCGGCCTTTTCGGCTTGTTCACAGCCTACACATTGTTGTGCCCAAGCGTGATGGCTGATGCCACAACTTTTGGCGGCATGTATGCCACATCGCCTGTAATCGCTACCATCAAGAATATCTTGAACATCGGTGTGTTTATCGTGCTTGTTCAGTCGGTAAAATGGGCCAATAGCGAATCACAGACAATGCGTCGCGGCGAGTTCTATGAATTATTGCTCGTGACACTCTTTGGTATGTATCTCATGATTTCGGCTCGTCACTTCTTGTTGTTTGTGATTGGTCTCGAAGCAGCATCACTTCCCCTTGCTGCAATGGTTGCATTTGACAAAAACCGTTATGAAAGCCGCGAAGCCGCTATCAAATACATTTTGACTGCAGTGTTCTCATCAGCAGTGTTTATGATGGGCTTGTCATTTGTATATGGCTTGTCGGGTTCACTCTACTTCAATGAAATCGCTAGCGCAATCTCGGTTAACGGTGAAGTAAATGTACTCTTGGTACTTGCAGTTGCATTTGTGATTGCCGGTGTAGGTTTCAAACTTTCATTGGTTCCCTTCCACTTGTGGACAGCCGATGTTTACCAAGGTGCTCCTACAAATGTCACATCTTACCTCTCGGTGATTTCAAAAGGTGCAACAGCATTTGCATTCCTCGTGATTATGGTGCAAGTGTTTGGCGCATTCTATAGCCAAGTGTGGGAATGGATGCTCTATGCATTGATTATCCTCACTATCACTGTTGGTAACCTTTTTGCAATTCGTCAGCGCAACATGAAACGCTTCTTGGCGTTCTCATCTGTTTCACAAGCCGGTTATATCATGCTCGGCGTTATCGCTCTCAATGCAACAGGCATGGCTTCGTTGATGTACTATGTACTTGTGTACATTTTCTCTAACTTGGCTGCGTTTGGTGTTCTCGGCGCTATTGAAAATAACACTGGCAAAGTGTCGATGGACGATTATAACGGTCTTTACAAGACTAACCCACGTCTTTCGCTTGCAATGATGCTTGCAATGTTCTCATTGGCTGGTATTCCTCCTTTTGCAGGTTTCTTCAGTAAATTCTTCATTTTCACAGGCGCTCTTGAACAAGGTAGCATTGCAATTTACATGTTGGTGCTCATCGCGTTGATTAACACCATCATCTCGCTCTACTACTATTTGCTCGTTGTGAAAGCGATGTTTATTAACGACAACGAAACTCCTATAGCTACATTCAAATCTCATTGGTCAGAACGTCTCGGCCTCTGGATTAGCGTAGGTGGTATCTTGTTGTTGGGTATCGTAAGTTGCGCTTACAACTACATTCTTGAGTTGACTCAGTCAAGCAACATGTTTGCAGGTCTTCTCTAATCAATAGAATCGTTTGTTTCATAGATATGACAAGTGCGTGCCTCTGATGAGGATACGCACTTGTCTTTTTTGCATTCCAGCAAGGCGCAAAATAGACTGTAATAACTTGTTTATTTAATATAAAGCAGTATCTTTGCTGACACATAATGTTGAATTAATTAAATACAGATTATATGAAAAAAACATTACTCTCAATGGCGCTATTGGCAGTCGGAGCTACTTCTCTTTTTGCTCAAGATACCCCTGCCATTATGATCAATGACAAGTCTTATGATGTAGAGTACTTGATTACTCGTGAAGAAGGACCCGGTATCTTGTACCGCCGCGTTCGCATTCCCGGCTATCCGTTGAATGTGAACATTGTAGAGGTGGATTTGACCAACCCTTACAACCGTGTAGAAACAATGCAGGCAAGTGAAACTCTCTATAAAACCGAGAAACTTGAAACTGCAGCAAAGCGCTACACAACCGATGAAAAACGAGTTATTGCAGGCGCGAATGCCAACTTTTGGTGCGTATCTTCACAACCTCCTCATAGCGACTTGCTGATTGGCGCAACCTATAATGGTAACCTACGCAACGGTCAAATCATCACCGAAACCAATGCTCATAGTGACCAATGGGACGGTGGTCCTTCTCGCACCGGTGTTGTGGCTATTGACACCTCTAAAAAACTGTGGGTTGAGTCAATGAATTATGTAGGTTATGCCATCAACGACAAGATTGGCAACCCTCAAATCATTCAAGTTAATAAACTGGTCAGAGACGGTGAAATTGCTATGTACAACAAATTCTATGGCACAAGCAAAACATTCCAACCTGTCGACCAATATAAAGGAGATGATAGCAAGCAGCACTTCAAAATTGTGGAAGGAGTAGCAACCGAGGTCTATCTCAATGTTAACGAAGGCCAATCGTGGATGGCAGGCCGTCCGATGACCTGCACAGTCCAAGAGATTAAGACAAATGCCGGAACAGGCTCGCTTGGCTCTTATGATTTGTGTCTCGTCGGTCGTGGCGACAAACAGCAGTTGTTGGCAAAATTGGCGGCCGGCGACCAAGTGACAATCAACTACGGATGGTCAAGTGCCGACGGAACAGTTACCCCCGAAATCGAACAACTTATCGGCGGTAACGCTATCGTTATGCAAAACGGAGTTAAGACAGGTCGCAATACCGACGAATCATATAACTCTCAGGTTTATTCACGCACAGGCTTTGGTAAGAATGCCGAGGGCAATAAATTGTATATCATTGTTATAGATAAATCTACCGACCCTGTTTATGGAACATCGGCAGGCTGTAGCACAAGCGTGATGTGTGATATTTTGGCACATTTTGGTTGTACCGATGTGTGTACAATGGACGCCGGAGGGTCGGCACAAATGCTTGTTGACGGCAAAGTGATAAACACAACAACCGAAAGCTCACCCCGTGCCGTGGCAAACGGTTGGTTTGTGTATTCAATCGCGCCCAAAGACGAAACAGTTGCCCGCTTGGAATTCTATGAAAATAATCTTCAGGCACCACCTTACTCAACCTATTCGCCCAAAGTGATTGCATATAATCAATATGGCGACATCGTATCTGAAGATTTCCGTGATTTCACACTCTCTTGTGATGAGTCAATCGGTACATGCAACGGTACAACATTTACTGCAGGCGGAAGCTTTACCAGCGGCCAAATAACAGCCACATACAACGGTATTTCGGTTTCGACCAAAATGACTATCGTAGAGGCGAATATACAAATCCGCATCAAGCCAACTATTCTAATTGACGCTGCGCGCGAATATCCAGTAGAAGTAACAGCATCAATTGGCGATAATGTGTATGAATATGCCCCCAATGCTATCACTTGGAGCATTGATAATCCCGAAGTGGCAACAATCGATGCTAATGGTGTGTTGCGCGGAGTTGCCGAAGGTAAGACACGCTTGGTCGGTGTGATAGGCGAGTACAGTGATACGACAACCGTAAAGGTTGAAATCGCCAATGCCAACAAAATGTACCCCACCGATTTTATCGAATGGAAAGGAAGTGCTGTGAGCGGTATTACAAACACTAAACTTAGCGAAGATGGCGTGCTGTCGTTTACCTATGGCTCACCTCGTGGCGCATCGGCATATGTTCAGATTGCCAAAGATGTGAATTATTATAGTTTGCCCGATAAATTATGGCTTAAATTCACATCTACAGCACCGCTTTCATCAATGATTATCGACTTGCGGTCGCCGCAAAATGTGCGTGCCAACAAGGTTGAAATATTCCCCTCGGAAGGCGAATCTTTTGCAGCAAATGTTACTCATGAAGTGGAATTGCCCATATCGGCATTGGGTGACCCTGCCGATTTGATACTCTATCCGTTGTCATTGCATTATATCCAGTTCTATGTTGAAAAAGCAGCGATGACAAAGGGTGATCATACAATCAAAATTGAAGAATTCTCAGCTGAGTATAATAACTATTCATCGGGAGTGGAATCTGTTTCTGTTGACAGCAAAGCGACTGTGAATGTGTATCCTAACCCCGTGGTTGCAGATGTGTTGACCGTGACTTCATCGGCCGATATTTCAGGCGTTGAAATTTATTCGCTTTCGGGAGCTAAGGCAACTGAAAAACAAGGCGGTTCATCAACCGTTACTGTTGATGTTTCGGCACTTCAACCCGGTGTTTATTTTGCAGTAATAGAAATAGCTCAAGACAAAGTCTTGCGCAAGATTATCGTGAAATAATCGGCTTTGAAAATATAGCGGATTTTCCCGTGGAAGGGCAGACCAAGAGAATTGGTCTGCCTTTTTTCATAAATTGTGTGGCGAAATCAAAATATTAACCAATATTAATGGAGAAAAACGAATATTTAGCATTATCTTTGTAATCGTGACTAATAGTATGCATTAGTGTCTATTGCCGCATTGAATAAATTGACCTAAAATGTTTTGCTATATGAAAAAACTATTGAGTTCTATGGCTGCCGCGCTTGCTATTACAGGTGTGGCATCGGCTGAAGTAATTAACATTCAAGGCACAGACTATCAGGTGGATGTGCTGATTGATAGAGACCTTGGCCCTGGTATAAATTACAAACGATTGAGACTTGAGGATGCGACCATGCCCTTGAACATCAACATGGTGATCATGGACCTCAATAACCCCTATAACCGCGTTGAAACAACACAAGGTGGCGAACAGTTGGGTAAGACCGAACGTCTAGCCGATGCTTATGTGCGTCAATACAGCGAGGAAAAACGCCCATTGGCAGGTGCAAACGGTAACTTCTGGTGTGTGTCTAGCCAATATCCTTGGGCAGACTTTTTGGTAGGAGCAACATTCAATGGCAATGTTCGCAACGGTCAGATAATTACCGAAACAAATGCCCACACCGACTGGTGGGGCCACAATAACGGTAGTCCCGGTTGTGTTGCTATCACTCCCGACAAGAAAATGTATATTGACTTTATGTACTACAAAGGTTGGGTGTCAAACGACAAAATCGGCTCGCTTGTAATCCATCAGACCAACAAACTCGTTCGCGACAACGAAATTGGTCTTTACAACAGTTTCTTTGGCCGTGATAAAAGTTTTATCCCAGCCGACCAGTATGCCGACGGTGCGGGAACACAACGCTTGCGTCGTGCTGACAATGTGTCAACCGAAATTTATCTCAAAATAAACGAAGGAAATACTTGGATGGTGGGCCGTCCTATGACTTGCACCGTTCAAGAAATCAAAACAGATGCCGGTAATGGTACACTCGGCGACTATGACTTGTGTCTCGTTGCTCGCGGTGGTAGCAAAACAAGCCTTGCGCCCCTCGCAGTGGGTGATGAAGTCACAATCAAACTCGAATGGCAACAACCCAACGGCTTTGCTCCCGAAATCGAACAACTCATCGGCGGTAACGGCGTGGTGATGGTTGATGGCGTGTTGACCGACCTCAACCATATCGATGACTATAACTCAAAGACATATTCACGCACAGCATACGGTACAACAGCCGACCGCAAAACCCTTGTCAATGTTGTTATTGACATGTCAAATGACCCAGTATATGGCCGTTCGGCAGGTTGCAACACCTTGGTAATGTGTGATATCATGAAACACTATGGCTGTGTCAACATCATGAACATGGACGCTGGTGGTTCGGCTCAAATGATGGTTGAAGGCCAAGTTGTTAACCGCACAACCGAAGGTACACCTCGTGCCGTGGCCAATGGCTGGTTCTTCTACTCAATCGCTCCCAAAGATTCTACTATCGCACGTTTGGCATTCAACGATGTCGAACTCAAAGCAGCTGCATACTCAACAATGACTCCTCATTTGCTCGGCTACAACCAATATGGCGATCTCGTTGACCGCGATGTAAAAGGCTTCACTTTGTCGTGTGACGCATCAATCGGTACATGTGACGGTGCATATTACACTGCATGTGGTACAGCTGCAACTGGTGTGCTCACAGCAACACTCAACGGTGTGTCGGTATCAAAAGAAATCACAGTGCTCGACGCTCAACCCAAATTGCGCGTGAACCCTTTGCTTATCGATAACGCTCGTCGTTATGCAGTAGAGGTAACAGCAACAATTGATGGTAACATTTATACCTACAACCCCGCATCATTGGAATGGAAAGTGGAAGACGAATCAATCGTTACAATTGATGAAAACGGTATCATGCAAGGCTTGAAAGAAGGCTCAACAACTTTCTCAGGTACTATCAACGGCCTCTCTGACACCGCAACAGTCAATGTTGAAATTGCAAATGCTCCTCGCATGAGCCCCACTGATTTCAAGGATTGGAAGGGTAGTGCAGTGAGCGGTATCACTAAAACTGCTCTCGCCGAAGACGGCACACTTTCGTTCACTTATGGCTCTCCCCGCGGAACATCGGCTTATGTACAGATTGCCAAAGATGTGACATATTACAGTTTGCCCGACAAATTGTGGCTTAAGTTTACATCAACAGCTCCTCTTGCGTCAATGATTGTTGACTTGCGCTCTCCGTTAAACGACCGCGCAAACAAGGTGGAAGTACTCCCAACTGAAGGAACAGCATTTGCTGCAAACCAAACATACGAGGTTGAAATTCCCATATCTGCTTTGGGTGACCCTGCCGATATGAGCCTCTATCCATTGTCATTGCATTACATTCAATTCTATGTAGACAAGCCTTCAATGAAAAAGGGAGATTACACCATCAAAATTGAAGAACTCTCAGCTGAATATAACAACTATGAATCGGGTGTTGAAAATGTGATTGCCGATAAGGCGGTGGCAGTGTTGCTTTATCCCAACCCCGTAACTGAAGGTTACTTCAACGTGGCTTCATCGGTTGAGGTGTCAACTGTTGATGTGTATTCATTGTCGGGTGCTAAAGTGCTCTCAAAAGTAGTTGCGTCAAACAAGTCGGTAATTGATACATCGGCATTGGCACCCGGTGTGTATGTCGTATCAGTGTCAACCGAAAATGGCGTGTCTAACCAAAAATTGACAATTAAATAATTAAATACTAACAACTATCATGAAAAAGGTTTTACTAACTCTTGCATTGGTGTCAGGATTGACTGCCTCTGCTCAAATCGCCGAAGTTACCTCGGTTGAGCCTTTGCTCCGTGGTGTCGAAAGCGAAATGTATTATCCCGTGTTGAGTCAAGACGGAACTAAGATGCTTTATTCAAGTGTAAGTTATGCTGGTTTGAAGATGTATGATTTCGTTGACAATGTGACAGTGAAAATCTCAGACGAAGACCGCGCAGGTCTTGATGCATCGTTCTCACGCGATGGCAAGTCGGTTTATTTTGTTGCTCAAACAAAGAAAAATAACCTCAACATGCGTCAAGCTAAGTCTTTTGACCTCGCAACTAAAAAGGTTGAAGCCATTTCTGCCGAAGGTCGTGTGGTTATGCGTCCCATGGCGTTGAAAGGTGGCGTGATGACTACCGTTGACGATAAAGTAGTGTCAACTGCACAAAAAGAAACCACTGTTCGCACAAGCGGCACACAGTTGTTCATCTCTCGCAACGGTGTTGAAAAAGCATACACTCCCGTTGCCGAATCGGCAGGTTATCTTTGGGAATCACTTTCTCCCGACGGTACAAAAGTTATGTTCTTTGCAGCAGGCAAAGGTATCGTAATTACCGACCTCAATGGCAAAGTGCTTAACATGTTGGGTAACTATGAATTCCCTGTATGGTATGGCAATGATCACATCGTAGCTCAAAATGCAGATGATAACGGTTATCAACACACATCTTCACAGATTGTGATTATGACAGTCGATGGCTCAAAAATTCAGGAACTTACTCGTCCCGAATCAATGGCAATGAACCCCACAGCGTCAATTGCTGCCGGTAAAATTGTTTATAACACTATTGACGGCCGTCTTTATCAAATGAATATTACACTTAAATAATCAAAAGGAGGAAATTATTATGAAAAAGATATTTAGTGTATTATGTGCTAGTGTAGTCGCAATGTCGGCTGTTGCAGCCAATCCAAGCGACTTGAAGGTATATATCAACCCCGGTCACGGCGGTTATGACAGTGACGACCGTGTGATGACAATTCATCCATTTACCGATGGCGATACTGCAACATTTGCAGAGTCAAAATCTAACCTCGGTAAAGGTTTCCGTTTGAGAGAATTGCTTTGGGAAAAAGGTTACAATGTGGAAATGTCTCGTGTAAGAAACACAACTGATGACGACCTTGGCCTTTCAACTATCGTTGCGCTTTCAAACAAATCAGGTGCCGACTTGTTCTTGTCAATCCACTCTAACGCAACAGGTGTTGTTAACCGTCGCAACTTCCCCTTGATCCTTTTCCGCGGATATGACGGCGAAGCACAAATTCCCGGTTCATTGGAATGGGCTACTTATATCAACCAACACTTGCTCACCAACGAGTCAACAGTGTGGACAAGCACAAGCCTCAATGTTCGTGGTGACTGGTCGTTCCAACCCTCATGGGGTCAACAAGGTTATGGTGTGTTGCGTGGTCAAACAGTGACTTCGGTTCTTTCTGAAGGTTCATTCCACGACTACATTCCCGAAACTTACCGTTTGCTCAACAGCAACTTCCACTGGATTGAAGCATGGAACTTCCGCAAAGCGGCTAACCAATACTTCGGCATCGAAGGTGTTGAGTATGGTGCTATCGCTGGTCGCATCAATGACGAACGCGTGTTGCGTAGCGGTGACTTCAAAATGTATGACGATGACTTGTTAGCTCCCGTGCATAATGTAACAGTTGAACTCTATGATGCAGCAGGTACAAAAGTTGCCGAATGTGTTACCGACGAACTTTATAACGGTATCTACGCATTTCGTAAAGTTAATCCCGGTAACTACAAACTCAAATTTGTGTCAGACACTCACTATGGCACTGAATGTAATGTGACAGTTGTTGCCGACAAGATTACTTACTCTAATGTTAAGATGAAAAAGGTGCGTAACACACCTCCCGAAGTTATTAGCTATTCTCCTCAATGGAAAGATGGTGACGAGCCCGTGTTGTGTAACGCTCCCGTCCGTTTGCAATTTAACTGGGATATGGACGCTGCAACAACCGAAGCGGCATTCTCTATCACTCCCGCCGTTGAAGGTACTATCACATGGGAAGACCAAAACTATTGCATGGTGTTTACTCCCAATCCCACTTACAACATCAGCACTGAATATACAGTGAAACTTGCTGCCACAGCCGAACATGCTGGCGGTACTCCCATGACTGCTCCTCTTGAATTCAAATTCTTCACAACCGACCGCAACTTCATGAAGATTACCGGTCAGTTCCCCAACGAAGGCGACAAAGTTCACTACAAATCGGCAAATGTTGAGGTTCGTTTCGACAAGATTCCTAACATCCAACCTATCCTTGAACAAGTTAAGGTTTATGACTCGGCAGGTAACGAAGTTCAACTTAACAAACGCTCAATGAAATATAGTAAGGCCGATGCTGAATATGGCTATTTCCGCATTCCTTTCTCAAAAGACCTCGTGGTTGGCGAAACTTACACTCTTAACCTCTCTAAAGAAATTTCTGACAAAGACGGTTTGCAATTGCAAGAAGGTGTAGTTGTTAAATTCCAAGCAGTTGATGCAGGTGAAGCTAAAACAAACACAGTTATCGACAACATGGAAGATGCTTCTATCTATACATTGTATGAACAAGGTTGCAATAGCTTGAAATCGGCTAAGGCTGCTAACAATACAGCAAACAAACTCTTCGATTCAAAATGTGTAGCGTTCACTTATGAATTTGAAGGCGAAGAAGCTGGTGAAGCACATTGGACTCGCGCTGCTGCCGAAGCTGAATTCACATCGGCCGACGCTCTTGGCGTTCACCTCTTTGGTGACTTGACAGCAAACCAAGTTTATGCCGAATTTACAACCGATTCTGATGTTAAGTATGTTCCCTTGTGCAGCATGACATTCCTCGGATGGCGTTATCTCCATGTGTCACTCGCTTCACTCGATGCATCTAAAACTTACAAGTTCACTGGTCTTAAAGTTGCTCAAACTGCAAGTAACATGAGCCGCATAGGTACATTCTATGTTGACGATATCAGCCTCATCGCTGGTGGCTCAGGTATACCTACAGTTGAATTGGCCGACTTGAAAGTTTATCCTAACCCCGCTTCTGAATACTTGATTGCAAGCGCTGACGGTATCATCGATTTCGTTCAGTTGACAGCACTCAACGGCGCAACAGTTGCTGTGGCACAAGGTAATATCTTGAATGTTAGCGAAGTTGCCGAAGGCACTTACTTGGTTAATATTTACACTAATGCTGGTCGCACTGTTCGCAAAGTGGTTGTGAAACACTAATTAAAAATCCAATAATAAAAATGAAAAGAAAATCTTTATTATTGATGACAGCATTGACTCTCTGCGCTTCTATGAGCGCAGCAGAGTTGTCTGTTATCTCTACTCAAAAGGTTGATGTTGCCGATGCTTATCATCCGACATTGAGCCCTAATGGTGATGTTGTGCTTTTCTCTACCGATGATTACAAAGGTTTGAAAGTTGTCGACCTTGAGTCAAGCCAAGTTCAAGTTCTCGATCCCGAAGTAGGCGCAGGCTTTGATCCCGTGTTCTCTGCTGACGGCAAAACAGTAGTTTATCGTTCAGTTGTTCGCGAAAACGGTTTGATGCGTCGCGATGTTAAGCGTTTTAGCCTTGACATGGGCGTAGGCGAACAAATCGCAGCACCTTCACGCGAATTGGTAAATACACGTGCCATCGTAGGCGACACTTATGCTTATGGTCTCGCTGACCAACAGGCTATCGAAGTGTCTGTTGACGGTATGGTGCAAACAATCAACCCCATCGAACACGGCTATCGTTATTTGTGGACATCGGTGTCTCCTTCAAAAGACAAAATTCTCTTCAATGAGATTTATAGCGGTCTTTATGTGTCAAATCTTGACGGTACAAAGGCTGTGAACCTTGCAAGTCGCGCCGATTATCCTTGTTGGGCTGGCGATAAATATGTTATCGCAGTCAAAACAACCGACGACGGTTATGTATTTACAAGTGCTAAAATCATCGCTATTGAAATCGAAACAGGTAAAGTAACTGAATTGACTGGTGACGATGTGCTCGTTAGTGGCGTATCGGCTAATGCCAATAAAATCGTTTACACTACCGACAATGGCGAAATGTACATTATGAACATTCTAATTGCTGAATAACGATGAAAAAGATAGCATTAATGATTTTGGTAGCTTTTGTAGCATGTTTTGCTGCCGAAGCTAAAAAGATGAGTGACCTCACAGTGGTTGTTGACCCTGGCCATGGTGGCTATGATGGTGACGACCGTCCCATTCATATTTATCCCTATGAATATAACTCACAAGACGGTTATTGGGAATCAAAGAGTAACTTGGTGAAAGGTCTTCACATGAAAGCCATTCTCGATTCACTCGGCGTTAAAGGTCATTTGACTCGCGTGCACAATGTGTATAACGAAATTGATGGTGACGGTATTGACGATGAGCCTTCTTTGAGTGCTCGCGCTCAAATGGCTAACAACCTTTCGGCCGATGCATTTATTTCTATCCACTCAAATGCTGGTGAAGGTGTTAACTATCCGTTGATGATTTATCATGAACAAGATGTTGCGGGTAATCCTCGTAGCCAAGAAAGTGTTAAGTTCACAAACGTCGTTAACGATGTGTTTAACACCAACATTTTCTCTAACTGGATTAACTATAAAGGCGAAATCAACACTGCCACTCCCGGTCGCGTAACAGGTGACCGCTCATTGTTGGGCTACAGCCTCGGTGTGTTGCGTAACTGCTATGTGACAAGTATGTTGTCAGAAGGTGGTATGCACGAGCACCGTCCTCAAGCTCACCGCTTGATGAACGACGACTACAACTGGCTCGAAGCATGGCACTTCGTTCAAGCTCTTATGCAATATTTCAACACCGAAGACCGCTTCGTTACAGGTAACGTTGCCGGTGTTGTTTATGACAACCACAACTTGCGTCAAAAAGAATATAGCTCTCTTTTCTGGGGCTATACAAGCAAAGGTCGCGACGTATATTTGCCTTTGAACGGTACATATGTTGAATTGCTCGACAAAAACGGCAATGTTGTTCAACACCGTACAACTGACAATGACTACAATGGCGTATTCGTATTCCGTAACATTACTCCTGGCGAATACACAGTTCGCGCTACAAAAGAAGGTTTCTATGTTCGCGAAACAAAAGTTACAGTAGTTGCCGACAAGGTTACTTATGAAGATATGCCCCTTTCATTGAAACGTGAATTCCCCCTCGAAGTCGTTTCTTACCAACCCGCTCCCGCTGAAGGCGAATTGGTGAGCTGTGGTGCAAAAATCGAGTTGACATTCAACACCGACATCAATGAAAAAGCATTTGAAAATGCGTTCAAAATTGAACCCGCAGTAGAAGGTTACTTTGAATATTCTAACTCATATTCAACAGTTACATTCTGGCCCACAGTCTCATTTGAAAAAGACACTAAATATACAGTGACTATTGGTGCCTCTACTTGTACACCCGACACAATCTATGCCAACAATTCGTTGGGCAAAGATTTCGTGTTTGAGTTTACTACACAAGACCGTGCTCGCTTGTCAGTAATCGACTCTTATCCTGCCGATGGCGGTAGCGTTCACAAAACTGCTCCTCGTCTTGAATTCCGTTATGACTACAAGGTAGACAATGCAACTTACTTTGACCACGTTAAGGTTTATGACGCTAACGGTAAAGAGTTGACAGTTCAAAAACGCAACTGTAAGGTTAACCAGTTGACCAACGATTATGGTAATGTTGTGATTGCAATCGCCGACAACCTCGTTGAAGGTGAATCATATCGTGCAGTTCTCTCAGGTGAACTCCGTGACTTGACCAACATTCCTTTGGTTGACAATGTAACAATCAACTTCGTTGCAAAAGACGAGTCAGTTGCTAAGGGTGACACTGTAGTAGAACCATTTGATGTTGCATCATTGTTTGCTTACGATGCCGAAAAATCAAAAGGCGTTCCTGCTACCACTCCTCGTTACACTCGCTCTACAGCAAACAAACTCTTCGGAACTGCTGGCGGTACATTCAGCTACACATTTGAATCAAACCGTGAAGGTGACATTATCTGGAAATACAATGGTGATGTTAAACAATTCTACAAAGGCGACCTCGTAGGTCTTTATGTAAATGGTGACTTCAACAACCACGAACTCTATGTTGGTTTCGTTGGTAACGGTGCCGATATCAAGTATGAAAAAGTTTGTGATTTGTCGTTCCTCGGTTGGGAATATCATGAAACAGAATTGGCTTCACTCGAAGCAGGCGTTCCCTATAACTTGTGTGAAATTCGCCTTGTTCAAGTAACAAGCCCCATCACTCAAAAGGGCTCATTCTCACTTGATAACATGGTTCGCACAGTGAATACTGGTATTGAAGGCGTTGCCGCAGCTAAAGACGTTGAAATCGTATTGGCTGATGATGTAATCAGTGTTGCTGCCGCATCTGAAATCAAATCGGTAGAATTGATTAATATCCAAGGCGTTAAAGTAGCTACAGCTGGCGCTGCAAACACTATCGATGTTAGTGAATTACCCCAAGGTGTATATGTCGTAAAAGTTGAAACTGCCAAAGGCAAAACAACAAAACGCGTAGCAGTATCTCACTAATAAATCATACTGAAAATGAAGGCCGGGTCCCGCGGGGCTCGGCCTTTTTTTGTCGTAAAACGAAGGGATTGTAGCCGCTTGCAACAAGGAAGAGATACAGGGCTGTTTGGCTCATCAATTGGCAAGAAATGGACTCTAGGCATATTTGTCAGAAATTTTGGCCGAAAAGTAGATAGATGCTAGAGATTGGCGAAGTCTTAAAATTTGTTTAACGAGTGGTTTTGCGGCTCTAAATTTAGGTTAAATGAAATGTTTATACTATCTTTGTGAGATAACTAAACTATCTTACCTCGTAAAGCGCAGTTATGAATTTGAAACGATTTTCATTGTGTTGCGGAGCACTCGTTTGCTCTCTTATGGTCTTTGCCGAAAATGCGTCGGTAGAGGCTCAAGTTCTTGATGTAATCAACTCACACAGAGAGGCTAACTACTCTGCTGGTGTTATTAAGGTTGATGGTGTTGAAATCAACGACAAGAAAAAGACAGTTGAGGTGAAGTGCAACTCGGCTCTTTGGGAACGTCATTTCACTCAAGAGCAAGTTGACGCCATTTTGGCCGATGTTAAAAAAGTTTTGCCCGCAAAGTGTGAAAAATATAAACTTAAAATCACAGCCAACGGCATTGATGTAAACGAATTGGTGATGTTTGCCGACCGCAAAGTCGTAGGTCCTAAAGCAAAAACTCGCTTCATCACTCCCGTGAACGGTATCGCTGCGCCTGCCGGCCTCGATGGCAATGTGATCGCAATGTGGCAGAGTCACGGATGGTATTTTGAACCCAAACTCAACCGTTGGGAATGGCAGCGCGCTCGCATTTTCCAAACAGTTGAAGACCTTTATACCCAAAGCTACGTAATGCCTTTCTTGATGCCTATGTTGCAAAATGCCGGAGCATATGTCATGAGCCCTCGCGACCGCGATACAAGCACAATCGAGGTGGTTGTTGACAAAGACGGCGGTTATGCACAGACTGGTTATGCCGAAACTGCAGGCACACAAGCATGGCAAGATGCAGCGGTTGAAGGCTTTGGATACAAAAAAGCGGTTTTGGAAAATAACGACAACCCATTCCGCATGGGTGGCGTTCGTTTGGCAAAGACAGTTCGCAAAGAACAAGAAGCGTCAGTTGCGACTTGGTCGGCTGATATGCCTCAAAAAGGCGAGTATGCAGTGTATGTGTCTTACGCTTCAATGCCCAATAGCGCAACCGATGCATTGTATCGCATCAATTCTCTTGCAGGAACAAAAGAATTCAAAGTTAATCAACAAATGGGTGGTGGCACATGGATTTATCTGGGTCATTTCCCGTTGGCACAAGGCAAGCAAGACAAACCCGTTGTTGAATTGGTGAATGTGTCAAAAAATAAAAATGCCGTAGTAACAGCCGACGCTGTCAAGATTGGTGGCGGTATGGGTAACGTTGCCCGCAAAGTAAGTGAAAAGTTTGATTCTTCGCTCGACTACCAATATGTTGAGAGCGGTTATCCTCGTTTTACCGAAGCTGCTCGCTATTGGATGCAATGGGCCGGTGTTCCCGATTCGATCTATTCGCCCTCAGGTAATGTGAATGACTATACCGACGACTATAAGTGTCGTGGTATCTGGGTGAACTACCTTACTGGAGGTTCTTCGGTATTGCCTAAGGCTGATGGCTTGAAGATTCCTGTAGATCTTTCGTTTGCATTCCACACCGATGCCGGTACAACTATGAACGATTCAATTATCGGTACGCTTGCAATATATTATTCAGACAAGAACGGCAAATATGCCAACGGAACATCACGCATGTCATCACGTGATTATACTGATATCGTAACCACTAATATCGTTGATGATGTTCGCGCAGCATTTGAACCTAAATGGATGCGTCGTGCAATGTGGGACAAGACCTATTTCGAGGCTCGCACACCCCAAGTGCCCGCAATGCTTCTCGAACTCTTGTCACATCAAAACTTTGCCGATATGAAATATGGTCTCGACCCCACATTCCGCTTCACTGTGAGCCGAGCCATCTACAAAGGTATGCTCGAATTTATTGCACGTCGCGACAATCGCCCCTTTGTGGTGCAACCGCTCCCTGTTCGTGCGTTTGAAATCGCAGCCGAAGGTAATGGCGCATATGTGCTTTCTTGGAAAGAAACTGTCGATACTCTCGAAGCAACTGCAACTCCTAAATATTACATTGTTCAGCATCGTGTAAATGATGGCGCGTTTGTTGATATGCAGGTTGTTAATGAGCCTATGCTCAGAGTTAACATCAGCGACAAAGATATCCACTCTTATCGCATCATCGCAGGCAATGACGGTGGTGTTAGTTTCCCCTCTGAGGTGCTTTCGCTTTGTGACAAAGGTACAGAACCCGTGCTTGTGGTTAACGGATTTACTCGCATTTCAGGTCCCGATACATTTGACTCTGGCGAGATTGCCGGTTTTAACGATACAAAAGATCACGGCGTTCCCTATATCAATGACATCAGTTACATCGGCTCACAATTTGAGTTCCGTCGCGATATTCCTTGGATGGACGATGATGCAGCAGGTTTTGGTGCAAGCCGTGCAAACTATGAAACAAAAGTGATTGCCGGAAACACATTAGATTATGTATATACCCACGGTAAGGCAATCGCAGATGCCGGTTACTCATTCATCTCATCGAGCGTTGAGGCTTATGTGACATCAGATGTCAAAGCCCAAGTAGTTGACTTGATTTTGGGTAAACAAAAAGAAATTATCGTAGGTCGTGGTGTCTATGGCTCACGCTTCAAAACGTTCCCCGCTGAATTGCAAAGCAAAATTGCAGAACATTGTCAGGCTGGCGGTAACATCTTTGTGTCGGGTGCATATGTGGCAACCGATTTGTGGGATAACCCCCGCGCAACTGAGAGCGACCGCGAGTTTGCCGCCAATGTGCTTGGTTATAAGTGGAGAGTAGGGCAGGCGTCGGTAACTGGCGAAGCCTATGAAGTTCAATCTCGCTTCCCCCAATTTGGCACAGGTCGTTACACATTCAGCAACGAACTCAACAGCGACTGTTATGCGGTTGAATCGCCCGATAGTTTCTATCCTGCCGACGATAGCAAAGGCGCAACAATCGTTCGCTATGGCGAGAACAACCTCATTGCCGGTACAGCATTTGACAATGGCAACTATCGCACAGTGGTGATCGGTTTCCCCTTTGAAACAATCAACGGCGAACAATCACGCTTGTCGCTTATGAAACAAGTACTTGACTTCTTTAAGACTAACAAATAACTAAATAAAATATTCATAAACATTAATAACGTAAAACTGTTTACAAAATGAAAACTATCAATTGTTTTATCCCTTATGCTGATGCTCAGCAGGTACAAGCAACAGTTGACGGTCTCCGTCAAAACGCTTTGGTGTCAAAAATCTTCCTCCTCTCAACAGATGCAAATGCTGCTGCAGTTGAGGGTTGCGAAGTAATCGCAATTGACTCTCTCAATAGCTCAGCTACAATGAAAAAAATTGCTGCTGCAGCTGAAGGTGACTACACACTCTTCTACACTAAGTATAACAAACTCGTGATGGGCTACCTCGCCCTCGAACGCATGGTTCGTCTCGCTAACGACTCTAAAGCAGCAATGGTTTATGCCGACAACTACCAAATCGTTGACGGTAAAAAATCTAACGCTCCTGTAATCGACTATCAATTTGGTTCACTCCGCGACGACTTCAACTTTGGTTCAGTTCTTTTCTTCAACACTAAAGCTTTGAAAGCCGCTGCTGCTGAAATCGATGCTGAATATACTGCAGCTGGTCTTTATGACCTCCGTTTGAAAGTGTCTCGTCAAGGTGACCTCGTTCACATCAACGAATACCTCTACACTGAAGTTGCACTTCCCGTTGCTACTGAAGGCGAATCACACTTCAGCTATGTAGATCCCAAAAACCGTGGCGTACAAATCGAAATGGAACAAGCTTGTACAGACCACCTCAAAAAAATCGGCGGTTACCTCGAACCCAAATTCGAAGAAATCAACTTCAACCAAGGTGACTTTGAATATGAAGCATCTGTAATCATCCCCGTTCGTAACCGTGTTCGCACAGTTCGTGATGCTATCAAGAGCGTTCTTTCTCAAAAAACTGACTTCAAATTCAACCTCATCGTTATCGACAACGGTAGTACAGACGGTACAACTGAAGCTATCCAAGAATTCAAAGATGACGAACGTCTCATCCACATCATTCCCGAACGTGATGACCTCGGTATTGGTGGTTGCTGGAATGCAGGTGTAAATCACCCCAAATGTGGTAAATTTGCAGTTCAACTTGACTCAGATGACGTTTACTC
>JAFPCM010000028.1 GCA_017390185.1 Muribaculaceae bacterium | reverse complement strand
TCGAGCAGTGGCAGAGGCGTATTTGATGCATCGGGGTTGACCGATGATGCGTTGCTGAGTCGTGTAAAAGGCATGATAAACCGTCAAGGGTCGGTGATGTGTGAGCAGCGGCTTGACAAGGTTGAAGATTTTGCAATGTTGTTTTATAGCGACGGTCGGCAAGTGAAACGAGTGGGCTATTCGGCGTTTTACAATGAGCATGGCGCGTCTTATGGCGGCAACATCGTGGCAAATGATGATATATTGGGCCGACGACTTGGAAGAATTGTGGGCGAGGACCGATTGCGACTCATTTCCGAGGCGTTGCAATCAATACTCACGCCAATCATTGCTCCGCATTACAAAGGTTATTTCGGTGTGGATATGCTTGCCTATACCGATGGCTCACAGGTGCTTGTGGCTCCGTGTGTCGAGATAAATCTGCGCATGACAATGGGTGTTGTTGCATGGCGGTTGGCACAAACGGTGCTTGCCGACGGATTGTCAGCCCGATTTAGTGTGTCATATGGCGATGGCGTGCAACCTGACCGAATGGCTGCCATAGAAAACAATCGTCTTATAGCGGGTGCGGTAAGCCTTATTCCTCCTCACAAAAATTTCAACATCACCCTCGAAGTGATTGAGGACTGATTTCTTAAAATTCTTTTAGTTCGGTGTAAAGACGGTGTAGTGGCAAGCCCATTACATTGTAGAAACTGCCATTGATGTTTTTGACACCGATGCAACCTATCCATTCTTGAATGCCGTATGCTCCGGCTTTGTCCATGGGCTTGTAGGTGTCGACATAGTGTTCTATTTCTTGGTCGGTGAGTTGGGCAAACTCAACCAAAGTCTCGACTGAGAACGACGATTGGCGCGCGGTTGTAGAGATTGTCACGCCTGTAACCACTTTGTGTTGATGGCCCGAGAGCGATTTAATCATAGCGATAGCTTCCTGGCGGTCGGCAGGCTTGCCGAGAATTTTGCCATCGTTTATGACTACAGTGTCGGCCGTGATGAGTAGTTGATTATCGGCGAGGTCGCAGCGATAGGCGTCGGCTTTTTTGAGCGACAGATATTGTGCAACCTCATCGGCTGGCATCGACTCGTCATAACTCTCGTCAACATCTTTGCCTGTGGCGATGGTGAAGTTGAGGCCGAGCATAGTTAGCAATTCGCGGCGGCGAGGTGATGCGCTCGCAAGCAGTATGTCATATTTTGAAGCAATCATATTTAGAAGTCAATTAAGTGTTTACCAACCAAATGCAGTGTCGTCGCTGAGCCATTGGCCGTTGGCGCGGAGAATCTGCTCGATGATGTCGCGTGCAACGCCTTCACCGCCTTTGCATGGTGTGATGTAGCGGGCGATGTTGCGAATGTCACTTGCTGCATCGGCAGGGGCAACGGCAAGACCGACGGATTTCATGGCCTCATAGTCGGGAATGTCATCTCCGGCATAGACCACTTGTTCGGGATGAAGATTGTGCTGGGCCATCCATTGTTGCAATACGGGCTTTTTTACAGACACACATGTGAAAACATCGGTAATGCCCAGCCCCTCAAAACGAGCTTTGACGGCAGGGCTGTCGGCACCAGTGATGATGGCGATTTTGTAGCCGAGTTTTACTGCAAGTTGCAGTGCATATCCGTCTTTGACATTAACCATGCGCAGAGGAGTTCCGTCCATAGCCATGGGCATGACTGAAGGCGATAACACTCCGTCGACATCAAAGGCAAGTGCCTTAATGAGGGTCAAATCATAATCGGTGCGGCTCATTATATTATTGGTTATATCGTTTCATGATGCTATCAGAGAGCATGCGATATATTTCTTGTTGGTGTTCGTCGAGCATAGCCAAGTGGCTGTTCATTGTACCTGTGTCGCCTCGTCGAGCCGGACCTGTTTGTGCATCGGCCGGCGATAACTGTTGCGTTTTGGCAAGAGTGACTTTTAGCAGAGGCATAAGCACGTCCCATTCAAGGTCACCTTGCGCGAGGATATCGTTGGCAATTGCCCAAAGGTGGTTGGTGAAATTGCATGCAAACACTGCGGCGGCATGAATGCGTCGGCGGCAGTCGCTGTCGGCTCTCTTTACGGTTGCCGAAAGAGCGTTTGCTATGATTGCGATGTCGCGTTCGGTATCGGCATTGTTGCCTTCAATAAAGAAAGGGACTTCGGCCACGTTTACGGTTGCGTCTTTTGAGAATGTTTGCAGCGGATACAGCACACCATAACGCTGGCAGTGAGGCGCAAACACGTTGGCAGGAACGCTACCCGACGTGTGTAGCCACAGCGCATTGCCCTTGCAACGGGGTGCGGCTTGTGCTGCGATTGAGGCGACTGCATCGTCTTTGGCCGAAATGAGATATACATCGGCATCGGTGGCGATGTTGTCAATGTTGTCGATAGCCTCGCTGTTGCCGATTTTTTGTGCCAAGATGTTGGCATTGGCAAGGGTGCGACTATAGATTTGAATGATATGGGCAGCGCGTGACAATGCCTGGGCAAGGTGAGTTGCCACATTGCCCGAGCCGATAATCACTATTTTGAGCTGATTTAGATTTCCTTCCATTGACCGATGTGTACGCGTTCCCACAAAAGTTTATCGGTGTTGCAGGGTTTGCGTTCTTCGTCTTTATGACCAAATGTCATGATGCATACCACGGGTAATGTATCGGGCATGCACAACAGTTCTTGTACATATTCTTCTGACGGAGTTGTGTCGCCGGCAAATCGTCCGCGCACTTGAATCCAGCAAGAGCCGAGGCCGAGGTCTTCGGCTTGCAATTGCATGTAAGCGGCAGCGATTGATGCATCTTCGACCCAAGGGTCAGAGAGGGTGGGGTCGGCAGCTACGACAACTGCAAATGCGGCTTTGGCAATTGGTGCTGCGCCGGCGGGTTTGCAGTGGCTGAGTCGTTCAAGCATTTCTTTGTCTTCAACGACGATAAATTGCCATGAGCGGCTGCTCTTTGATGTTGGCGCCATAAGTGCTGCTTCGAGAATGAGTTTGACATCTTCGGCGCTCACTTCTTGATCGGTATAACGACGTATGCTGCGTCGGTTGACCAGCAGATTGTGAAGATTATCCATGATTATAGGGAGTTTTGTGTTAGACGATGTGATATTAGCGACGGCACACCCAAGCGGCAGGGTAGCGGCTTGAAAAAGATGTGTCGCGAGTGGGTGCCATTGCTTGGGATGCGGTAGCACCGGTTGCAACATAGATGCGATATTTGCCGTTGCATTCGAGAATGTGCATTGATGCATCTCCACGTTCGGCAATGTATTCTTCGGCAAGTTCGCGTGATGCGAGAGATGCGACGATGAGACAATATGAGTCGGTGTCGTTGCAACGAATATCGTTTATGGCAAGTTGCTCGGTTTCTACAGCTGTTGTGTCGACAGTGGCTGTGGCAATGCTTGCATCGGGAATAGCGATGAACAATTCGGCATCATGTGCAGGCTCTGAAACGATAGGGCTGACTTTTGCGGGAGCGGTTACTTTGGGCGCTGAGATTGATGCAAAATTGGTGCTTTGGTCGTCAACCATGATGGGGGTTGACAATGTAATGCCGAGTCCGATGAGGAGTATCAATGACGCTGCAACTTTGAAAATGTTGCGGCTTACGGGTACATATATTACATCGTGTCGGCGTGGTTTTTCTTCGGCAACAGTTTCGCTGGCAGCTTTGCGTGTGCTCACTGATGGCAATCCGAGGAATTGTGCCGAGACAATGTTGTCGTTTGCGGGAGTGAACAATATGTTGCTGTTGTCTTTGCTGAATATGCCCAATCGGCCCATTGCAACCTCGCCGTTGCTGTCAAGTTGTAGTCGCAACATGCTCACTTCGCGTTTGATAGCGTTGAGTGCTGCTTCATGACTCACTTTCTCGCGACGAACGATTGACGATGTGAGCAATCCGTCGTTATGCATAACTGACTGATTGAATGAAATGGCGCGACTAGGTGGCACAATGAGACCGCTCTCGGCGTCAATGCGCGCGGGTTCATATTGTGCTATAAACGCACCCCAACCGGGCACAACTACGCAGTCGTGTCGGCTGACGAGATATTCAATATGTCGAGTTATACTATACATTTTGTGCAAAATTAGAAAACTTATATCAAATAATCAAAAAATGTGGACAATAAAATATTAACATTGTCGGTGGTTTTGCCGAGATTGTTTAACTTTGTCGGTGAGTTAACTCTTTCAACCAAAACAACATGAATGTTTCGAAGATATTGTTTATAATATTTTTTGCTGTGGCATTTCATTCGACGAGATGTAATGCGCAGAGCGACCGATATATGCAACTGATAAATGAGGCTGACAGTGCGATTGCGGAATGTCGTTGGCTCGATGCCGACTCGCTGATGCTTGATGCGATGCGTCTCGACCCGGGCAACCCCACCAATGTGCTGCTGATGTCAAATATGGGTATCGTGCGACTGAATGCGGGTCAAGACAGCCTTGCTCTAGATATTCTCAATCAGGCTCATCGCATAGCTCCAGTGTCGGTAACGGTGCTAAGCAATCGTGCGCGTGTGCTGCAGTCAATGGGCCGCAATGCCGAGGCATTTTATGACTATACGCGCATTCTTGAACTTGACTCCATGGTGGTAGAGCCACGTTTCATGCGTGCCATGATGGCGTTGTCGGGTGGTGACATCACAACCGCTGAGCGCGATTGTGATGTGTTGCAACGTCATTATCCGTCACATCGACAGACAATGGAGGTGCTGGCGTCGCTCTATACGGCTACAAACCGTCCGCTTGATGCTATTGTGCAATACACCAAGCTCATAAACACAGCAAAAGATGTGGAGTATTATCGCGGCCGTGCGGCATGCTATCTGATGACCGACCAACTTGACGAAGCATCAAATGACATAGCCGAGTGGCTGAGCATCACGCCCGACGATGCCGAGGCTTATATCTATCGTGCCTATCTTAACAAACGCCGCTATCGCAATGCTGATGCCGAAGCCGATGTGCAGCAGGCGCGCAAATTGGGCATTGACCCAGCCCGTGCCGATATGTTGAGGTAATTGCGGGGATGCAAATACAATTAGAGGTTTATAAAAACAACAAGCGGGTCGAGAAAATTCTCGGCCCGCTTTGTTTTGTAGGGTAGTATTAATTACTTAACGAGTGAAAGAACGAGTTCTTTGCCGTCTTCGCTTTCTGCGATGTTGAGTTTGCCTTCGCGAGCCAACCAACCGATTGCAGCATAGAGTTCTTTGTCTTTAAGCTTTGTTACTTTCTTGATTTCTTTGTTACCTAAAACTTCATTTTCGTTGAGGGCGTTCCAAACGAGACCAGCCCATGTACCAATTTTTTCTACCATGTGTGTAGTAATAAATAAATTAATTAAAATTTCAATTTTCTCAAATCGGGTGCAAAATTAATAATAAATCGCAAATAATCACACACATATGTTGCTAAAAATGCATTTTTGTGCTATATTTGCTACAAAAAATAGCGATTTATGGTAAAACAAGTCGAGTTTTCATTGTCGGCGCGACCTCGTGGATGTCATTTGGTGACTGCGGAAATAGAGCGCAATTTGCCCGATTTGCCACAAGTGGGTGTGCTTCACCTATTTGTCAAGCATACATCGGCTGCGCTTACGATTAACGAAAATGCCGACCCATTGGTCCGCCGCGACATGAGCGCGATTTTTGACCACCTTGTTCCCGAAAACGAGCCATACTACCGTCACACCTATGAGGGTGATGACGATATGCCTGCCCATGCTAAATCAACATTGGCAGGAGCATCGGTGATGATACCTATAACAAACGGCCGCCTAAATCTGGGCACTTGGCAAGGGGTATATCTGATGGAATTTCGCGACTGCGGTGGCAGCCGACGCATTGTGGCAACCATAATCGGACAATAACAACACGCACCTTTAACCTACTTTATGACAGGATTAGTAATAAAAAACACAGGTAGTTGGTACATCGTTAAAACCGATGACAACAACGAAATAAGATGTAAAATCAAGGGAAACTTTCGTCTCAAAGGCATTCGCACCACCAACCCCGTTGCTGTGGGCGATCGTGTGACTCTGTCGGAACTTGCTCCCGACGGCACTGCCTTCATCACGGCGATTGACACCCGCAAGAACTATATTATTCGCCGTGCAAGCAATCTGTCAAAGGAGTCGCACATCATTGCGGCCAATGTCGATTGTGCGTTTCTCATTGTTACGCTTGCCCATCCGGTGACTTCAACCACTTTTATCGACCGTTTTCTCGCCACTGCCGAGGCCTATCGCGTGCCTGCGGTGATTGTGATAAACAAGATAGACTTGCTCACTGATGAGGAAGACCGACAATTGCTCGATGCGGTTGCCTATCTCTATCGCTCAATCGGCTATAAGGTGCTTGAAGTGTCGGCACAGTCGGGCGAGGGTATTGATGCCTTGCGCGAGATGTTGAGCGGAAACATATCGTTGTTCTCGGGCAACTCGGGTGTGGGCAAATCGTCTATTATCAACGCGCTGATGCCCGACTTGCAGTTGCGCACAGCCGAGATTTCGTCAACCCACGACACTGGTATGCACACTACAACATTCTCTGAAATGTTTCCTTTGCCCGACGGCTCGGGTTATCTGATTGACACCCCGGGGGTGAAGGGCTTTGGTACGATTGATTTTGACGAGCATGAGGTGGCTCATTTCTTCCCCGAGATATTTGAGATTTCAAGTGAGTGCCGATATGGCGACTGCACCCACACCCATGAGCCGGGTTGTGCAGTGCTTCAAGCCCTTGAAGAAGCCCGCATATCTCAGTCGCGCTACAATTCCTATCTGAGCATTCTCGACGACTCGGCTCCCGACAAATATCGCAAACCGTTTTAGTATACATACAACCAACTAATATGAAAATCCTTAAAGCTATTACCTTAATTGTCGCATCGGTGGTGCTGATGACGGCATGTGGCCCTTCGCGCCAAGAATTGACCGACCAAGCCCTTCAAGGCGTTTTTGACGAGTTTAAAATGGTGGGATTGTCGGCCGCAGTGGTCAATGACGGCAAGATTATTTACAACCAATCATTTGGCTACAAAAATCTTGAAGACTCAACACCTCTTACCAACGACGATGTGATGAGAATTGCATCAATATCAAAGTCGTTTACAGCAACATCATTGTTGCAGTTGGTTGACAAAGGCATCATTTCGCTTGACGACGATGTGAGCGACCTGATCGGTTTCACATTGCGCAACCCCAACCACCCCGATGTGCCCATCACGCT
>JAFPCM010000003.1 GCA_017390185.1 Muribaculaceae bacterium | reverse complement strand
TGCCATTGACATCAAGCAAGTGGCAAAATGTGACGACACCGATGTAATGGTGAGCGCCCTCTCATCAACCGACAGCGATATCAACATCGGTGCTGCCGGCACTGCTATGAGATTTCTTACTGCTTACTTTGCCGCAACCCCCGGTCGCAATGTGACTCTCGACGGCTCTGAACGCATGAGACAACGCCCCATTTCGGCTCTTGTTAACGCATTGCGCGACTGCGGTGCCGACATCACATACACCGCCAACGAAGGGTTCCCACCCCTCGCAATCAAAGGCTCTCGCCTCAATGGCGGCAATGTGTCATTGCCCGCAACCATCAGTTCGCAATACATCTCGGCGTTGCTAATGATAGCCCCGACTATGGAAAACGGGCTGACTCTCACTCTCGAAGGCGACATAATCTCTCAGCCCTACATATTGATGACATTGTCAATGATGAAATCGTGGGGCATTGAGAGCGATTTCACTCAAAATGTAATCACCATTGCACCCCAAACCTACAAAGCCACGCCGTTCAACGTTGAGGCCGATTGGAGTGCAGCATCATATTGGTATGAAATAGCCGCTCTCTCATCGGGCGACATTTCATTGCAAGGCCTTGATAACAACAGCCTTCAAGGTGACAGCCACATTGCCCGACTGTTTGAGCACTTTGGCATCAACACCTCATTTGACAACGGAATCACCTCGCTTGAGCCATCGCCCGACACCACTCCCCGCCTCAACATCGACCTCTGCGACCAACCCGATGTGGCACAAACCATTGTCGTGACCGCATGCATGCTCGGCATACCGTTTAACATCACGGGGCTTTCAACCCTCAAAATCAAAGAGACCGACCGACTTGAAGCATTACGATGCGAAATGCTCAAATTGGGCATGGAATTGGTAATTGAGAATGACAGCAAACTATCGTGGGACGGCAATCGAATGCCTATTTCAGAAATCCCGGCCATCGACACCTACAAAGACCATCGCATGGCAATGGCATTTGCCCCCGTGGCGCTCTACATTCCCGGCATCATCATCAACGACATTGATGTCGTATCAAAATCATATCCCGATTTCTGGCGACACCTGCAAGATGCCGGTTTCAAATTTGCCCAAGCCGACACATCCAACTATTAACAATGACACAGCTATTTGAATATACATTTTTCCAAAATGCCATAATAGGCATCATCTTCATCAGCATCGCGGCTGCCATCATCGGCACATACATTGTGTCGCGACGCATGGTGGCCATTACAGGTGGCATCACTCATGCTTGTTTCGGAGGACTTGGACTCGGATATTTCCTGGGTCTCAACCCCATTTTGATGGCGGCGTTATTTGCTATCGGCTCATCGGCCGGAGTTGAGTGGCTTGCCACCAAGCACCGTGTGCGTGAAGACTCGGCCATAGCCGTTATATGGTCATTGGGCATGGCTATCGGTGTGCTATTCATATTCCTCACCCCGGGATATGTGCCCGAACTGAATTCATTTTTGTTTGGCAACATATTGACCATCACACACTCCGATCTCATCGCCTTTGGAGTGTTCACCACTGTGCTCATCGCGTTTTTCGCCATTTTCTACCGCAAGATTGTGGCATGTGCATTTGACCGCGACTTTGCACAAATAATGCACCTGCCTGTCAAATTCATTTCCTACACCATGACCGTGCTGATAGCCGTGTGCATTGTGCTGACAATTCGCCTTGTTGGACTCATGTTATTGATGTCGATGCTCTCATTACCGCAAATGATTGCCGAGATTTATTGCACCCGTTTCAAAAGCATGATGTTGCTCTCTGTGGCCATATCACTCGTGTGCAGCCTCGCCGGACTTCTGCTCACCACGGTTATTGATGTGCCTTGCTCAGCACTAATCGTCATCGTTATGGTACTCGCCTACGGCATTGCCCGAGCAGTTGACATATTCACATCTCGAAGACAAATGCAATAAAGCGCGACTCTTATTCGTTATTAAACAGATAAACTACATTCAATTGTGAAACGACTACACCTTATATCGGCATTAATTTTCTCGGTACTTGCGCTATCATCGTGCAGCACCAAGAAAAACACCTCTATGTCGCGTTTTTACCAGTCGTTTACCACACGCTACAATGTTTACTTCAACGGCGACGAGCACTATCAAACAACACTTAAAAATCTTGAAAACACCTATCAAGACGATTATAGCCAACTGGTGTTTGTCCATCCCGTAGATGCACATAATTTTCCCAAATCGCCTCAACCTCAAGGCAATTTTGACCGCTCCATTGAAAAGGCTCAAAAAGCCATTCAACTCCACTCGATAAAGAAGAAACCCAAAAAGAAACCCGGCAAAAGCCGCGACCCTAAATATAAAGAATGGATGAACCGCGAGGAATACAACCCGTTTATCCACAACGCATGGATGATGATGGGACGCAGCCAATACAACAACGGTGATTTCTTAGGTGCCGGCTCTACTTTCTACTACATTTCAAAACATTTCACCTGGTTACCCGACGTAACCACCGAATCGCTTTTGTGGCAAGCTCGCAGTTACTGCTCGCTCGGATGGCGATTTGAGGCCGAAAACATTTTGATTCTCATCAAGCCCGACCAACTCACAAACAAAACCCTCAAAAGCCTCTACCACATAACCTACACCGACTATCTAATCAAAGGCGAAAGCTATGAAGAGGCCATTCCCCACTTAGAAAAAGCCATCGAATTTGCCAAGGGCGCACAAAAAACACGCTTGCGTTTTCTTTTGGGACAACTATATGCCCGAACAGGCAAAAACAAAGAAGCCTACCAAGCCTTCAAAAAAGCCGGCAGTTCGTCAAACGCTCCCTATCGCACAAAATTCAATGCCCGCATAAAGCAAAGCGAGGTATTTGAAGGCGATAATATTGCAAGCGAAGTTAAATCGTTGCGCCGAATGACCATCTATGACCGCAACAAAGAATATCTCGACCAAATCTACTATGCTATCGGCAACCTGTATCTTTCTCGCAACGACACAGCCAACGCCATAGCCAACTACATTCTCGCAGCCGAAAAGAGCACCCGCAACGGCATCGACAAAGCCATCAACCAACTGACATTGGGCCGACTATACTTTGAACAAAGCCGCTATGATTTGGCTCAGCCGTGCTATTCCGAAGCCGTGCCACAACTCCCGGAAACATACCCCGATTTTGAGACACTCAAGCGTCGCAGTGATGTTCTTGACGAGCTCGCCGTGTATGCCCAGAACGTAGCATTACAAGACTCATTGTTGCGCCTGTCGCAAAAATCGCCCGAAGAGCAACTTGAGATCATCAACAAAATCATTGATGAACTCAAGAAAAAAGAAGAGGAAGAAGCCGAAAATGCTCGCCGTGAGGAATATCTTGCCGAACAAGCAGCCAAAGGCGATAATATACAGTCAAATAACACTCCCCAATCATTCAATCTCAACACCGACGACTCTTGGTATTTCTATAACACTGCCACCAAAAATGCCGGTAAGACAGCCTTCCAGAAGCGTTGGGGTAGCCGCAAACTTGAAGATGACTGGCGTCGTCGCAACAAAGCCTCATTTGACATGGCCGAATTCAACGCCGAAACCTATGAGGACTCTGACGAGCAAACCGATGAGAATAGCGAACCCGACACCAGCAACCTCAGTGAAGAAGAATTGGCCAAACTCAAAGAGCAGGAAAAACGCAGCGAAGATCCTCACTATCCCGAATACTATCTCAAGCAGATACCCAAAACCGACGAGGAAAAAACTATTGCCCACGACGTCATTCAAGAAGGGTTGTTCAACATGGGCGTTATCCTCAAAGACAAACTCGAGGACTACCCGGCCGCAGCCACACAGTTCAACAAACTGCTCAGCCAATACCCCGACAACATCTATCGCCTTGATACATATTATAACCTCTACCTTATGTACATGCGTCAGGGCAATGTTGCCACAGCAGAGCGTTATCGCGACCTGATTGTCAATGACTTTGCCGACTCGCCTTATGGCATCGCAATGCAAGACCCCAACTATCTCGAAAATCTCAAGATGATGAATGTGCGTCAAGAAGAAATGTATCAAAACGCTTATGACGCATACCTCAACAACGACAATAAAGCCGTTCACGAAGCCTACGAAGAAATGATGCGTCAGTTCCCGCTAAGCAAAATCATGCCCAAATTCATGTTCTTACACGCATTGTCTTATGTCACCGAAAATGACCACGAAAGGTTTAACTCCACTCTCAAAGAATTGTTGGAGCGTTATCCTGAGACCGACATCACACCCGTCGCATCTTCATATCTCAAGCAGATGGCACAAGGTCGCGACCTTGAGCAACCAACATCAAACATGAGAGGCATGTTGTGGGATATCCGACTCTCAAACGACTCTATTGCAGGCGACTCTATTGCAGGTGATGCTCAGTTCACGCTCAACCAAGACGAGAACCATCTGCTCATCCTCACATACCCCACCGACACTGTCGATGCCAACCAATTACTATATGAAATTGCACGCCACAACTTCACCTCTTTTGTAGTCAAAGACTTTGACCTTGAGCAGATGAACTTTGGCCAACTCGGGTTGTTAATAATCAAAGGATTTGAAAACATAAAAGAAATCGTTCACTACCGCAATGTGATGGAGCAAAACCGATCGTTGAACTTGCCTCCCCAAGTGCGACCCATTGTTATCAGTGCGTCAAACTTTGACATTCTCATAAAACAAGGTCGCTCGTTTGACGAATATTTCAGATACATCGGACAACTATCGGTAGAGAACACCGAGGAACAGGTATTACCCACCGAAATCTTTGGCGACCCGACAAATCAGCCGACACAAGAGTCAGAAGGCGATGACGACGACTCGCTGCTTGACATGCCATAACTTTAATTACGCAAAACTCTCCACTATTATAGACTATGAACAATCATACAATTTTATGGGCCGACGACGAGATTGACCTTCTCAAGCCCCACATAATGTTTCTCAAAAACAAAGGTTATGATGTTGTAACCGTCAACAACGGTCGCGACGCTCTTGACCTTGCTCAGTCACAACACTTTGACCTCATCATTCTTGACGAGAATATGCCGGGCCTCACTGGTCTTGAAACCCTGTCGCGCATCAAGCAAGCCAAGCCCCACATTCCCGTCATCATGATTACCAAGAGCGAGGAAGAAAACATTATGGACCAGGCTGTTGGCAACAAAATTGCCGACTATCTCATCAAGCCCGTCAACCCCAACCAAATTCTGCTCTCAATCAAGAAAAATCTTCACTCCGACAAACTTGTGTCGGAACAAGCCACATCTGATTACCGCCAAGAATTTGGCAATATTTCAATGCAGATTGGCGATGCACGCGACATCAACGATTGGTATGAACTTTATCGCAAAATCGTGTTTTGGGAACTGCAATTGGCCTCAACCGACACCAATATGGACGAGTTGCTAAACATGCAGAAACTCGAAGCCAACAACAACTTCACTAAATTCATCAAAAAGAACTATGAGAATTGGGTAACCTCTGACGAGCACCCCCTCATGAGTCCACAAATATTCAAAAACAATGTTTTCCCCCTCCTCGACAAGGGCGAAAAAGTGTTTTTCATTCTCATCGACAACTTCCGCCTCGACCAATGGCACACCATCAAGCCATTGTTAAGCGACATGTTCACTTTTGATGAGCAATTATATTGCACCATTTTGCCCACAGCCACCCAATATGCCCGCAATGCTATATTTTCAGGTTTGATGCCCGACAAAATCGCAAAAATGTTTCCCGACTTGTGGGTTGATGAAGACGAAGACGAAGGCAAAAATCTCAACGAGTCGCCACTCATCGCTACTCAATTTGACCGCTACCGACGCCGTTGTCGCTTCTCCTACAACAAGATTAACGATTCAGATGCCGGCGAACGACTCATTCGCGAATTTTCAAATCTCGAAAACAACGACCTCAATGTCGTGGTGCTCAACTTCATAGACATGCTCTCGCACGCACGCACCGAGTCTAAAATGATTCGTGAGCTTGCGGCAACCAACGCTGCCTACCGCTCACTCACCGAATCGTGGTTTCGCCACTCATCAGCAATCGAGTTATTCAGAAAAATAGCCGAAAAAGGTTATAAAATCGTGCTCACAACCGACCACGGCACAATTCGCGTTGACAACCCAATCCAAGTCGTAGGCGACAAAAACACCAACACCAACTTGCGCTACAAAGT
>JAFPCM010000027.1 GCA_017390185.1 Muribaculaceae bacterium | reverse complement strand
TTTTTCTTGTTGCGACCTTGCAGCAATTCATATGATACCGATGAGCTGAAATATCCGTTGTTATCAAGAATTTGGTCGATCATTTTGACACGCACCTCGGGGCGCACATCAGAAACCAGCACCGGCTCTTCGACCAATTTCTCATATAGCCAATGTTTCAACCCTTTTGACTCGCTATCCCAATTATTATACACCCACAATCCTATGGGGAACGGATAGCGCAAATAGGGCGAGATGAGCGAGTTATTGGGGGCGACATCTATAGCGTTCTTAACCTGATCATCGACATCTGACGGCACTTTCTGTCCAGGCGCGGGAGTTACATCAAATCGTTTCACACCAGTGTAAAGCAACTCGTCATCGGCTATGCGACGTGTGGTTGAGCACGATGCCACAATAAGTGCCACCGCCAACATCAGCAACGTTTGATATATCGGTCTATTCTTTTGCATTTTCTTCGGGTTTAGTTGCTACCTGCTGTTTTTGTGCCGACGATTCGCCCCAACGAAACAAATCTTTGAGTGAGTGCAATTTGCGTTTATACACAAAGCCGACACCAGTCTGCGTAACCTCACCTTCAAGCACACTTTCATATCCCACATGGCGAAAAACTTTGACATACATTGAGCCGCTGCGGTTAAGCATATATTCAAACGATATGTCATTGACAAGATTTTGCGTAACATCTTCGTCGGCATCGGCATCGGTCGAATAATTGCCACCGATAACAATCTTGAAACGATCGTCAAACAATGTCTTTGACACCTTGTAACTGTAACTTGTTGCGGTCGATTTGTCGCCGCCGGCAGTCTTGTCATATTGGTCAATACCGAACGACACATCAACAAATTTGATATTATTGGCGGCCCATGTGTTTATTTGCGATTCGAGGAACGAGTACAACGGATTGGCACTAACGTCGGTTTTTGTACCTGGGCCTGTATAGACATTATACAAGAGCATGTTCATGGCCTGATTGGCTCTCTGCTCGGCACTCATCGACTGCAACTCGTTTTGAATCGTGATATCTTCGTTGGTCGACAAGTCAAATGCCACATCCATATTGCTGAGAGTGTTTGTCACCGCCAACGACACATCAAATTTGACCAATCGCGAGTCTTGACCTTCGCGCGTCACATTAGCCTTGATTTGGTCATCGGCATAAATACTGAGAATGGGATTGAGCATGTCGCCGTTAAACGCCACATAACTGCCCTCACGGAAATTAAACAATTTCTCAGACATCAATGGCGGCGTATATCGCATAAAGCCCTTATCGATTGTATAGCGACCTGTAAATCGGCTGTCGTCCATGTTGTTCATGGTGTAATTGAGCATACCGCTACCTTGCAACTGAACGCGGTTTTTGCCATCGGCCGACAGATCGACATTTATGGTCGTACCACCTGATACTATTATTTTTGCATCAAGATTCATCGCCATTGACGAGGTTTCCTCTTCATCAACGGTTTCCACTTTTACCGTATCGGCAAACTCCACAAATCTCACCATTTCACCCGTATTCTGCGACATCAATGAGGTTGAGGCATCGGCCATGATGTAAGTGATGTTTGAGCCGCCAAGCAAATCGACTGTGGCATCAACATTCAACAACGACAAATCGCCCTTCACCGTAGCATCAAGATCCATATATCCCTTGCCATAAATATCGGTACCTTTGCCCCTGGTGCTATTCATGAACTGCATGTTGCGGGCTTTGAGGCTGAGGTCAATTTGGGGTGACAATAGATTGCCCACATCAACCCGTCCGTCAATGGTCAACGGATGTTGATTTGCGCCGTTAATCGCATAGTTGTCAAATCTCACAACATTGTCGGTCACCGGCACTTTTTCGTTTGAGAACGAGAATGTCGAGCCAATGATATTTATCAGCATCTGCGTTGAGTCAAATGCTACATACCCGTCAAATCGAGGCGAAGACAGGTCGCCCGAGATAGCCATTTGACCATTGAGCATACCGCTAAGTCGGGCCGTGTTGCGAGGCAAGAACGGATTAACCACCCGCAACGGGAAACGAATCATTGACAAGTCAAGCGACACAGGACTTGTCTTTGTAGTGTCATTCAACGAGCCTATCACCGAGATTGCTTTGACATTATCAACCATCAGCGACGCATTGGCTGTCACCAAGCCGCTTTTGCTTGTAGCCAAATCCACTCCAAGGTCAAACGAGCCCACCCTGTCGCGACCGAGATACATCTCAACGAGCGACACCGACCCACGACCTTTCACCGACGACTCGTCCCACGCAAATCGCATATCGGCCGAAACCGACCCTTTGACCGGCGGAGCATAAGGCGACACTTTGAGCAATTGGTCAAGTTGCAGGTTGTAAACATTCAACACCACATCTTCTTGATGCATGTGACCGTCGTTTATGTGCTCTGTGAACAGTTTCAAGTGGCTATCCTCACCTATGAGCTGGACATTGCCGTCAAGGTGGTGGGTATAGAAATTATAGTCGATAAAATTATCGCGGTTGAGCGACCATTTCTTATAACCGATAACAGGTGCCAACGGCACAAGTTTGACATTTACCACCGAGTCGCCAATTGAGGCTATCGCGCCAAGGTTAAATCCTTGTTTCTGCTCAATGTTACGTTGCTTCACAAATGCCGATATTTTGTCATAGGCTATATAACCGTTTAAGTCAACATGGGCAAATCGGTCCATCGTGCCCGGCTCGTTGCCAATCATAGCTTGATAGGCCAAAAAGCGGCCGTGTTGCAATGCGCTGAACGACACACTGTCAAGGCGCGTTTCTCCGATAGCCAAACGGTTCACATCGCCGCGTATGTTAAACAGGCTATCATTGTGGGCCGACAACGACAATGTTCGCGCCGACATATCACTTGAGGCCAAAACGCTCGCCAACACATTGTTTCCAGTTGCCTCCATTCGTGCCGAAAAGCGTGGCATTTGGCTTTGCAACGCAAGCACATCGATCTGACGGCGAACTATCTGCGAGTCTAACACTTCTACAGTCTTCATCACTCGCGACACAAATGTATCGACCGAACACAATGCAATGAAATCGGCATTAAGGCCGTCGTTTTTCACCGACACTTTCATCAGCGAGTCATTGGCATTGAGCATCGCCTTGAGTTGGCGCGTAGCCACCGACATTCCCGACATCGACCACTGCAAACCATTGACCGTAACATCGGCTTTATAGTCTTTGCGTTTGACATCGATGCTACCCTCGCCTTTGATTTTCAAAGCTCCCTTTGAACGGCTATCAGACAGTCCCACAGCAAGCAAATCGGCGTTTCTCACATCACCCGATATGGTCCAATCAAATGCATCATCGCGAATGAATGATGATGCGGTTATATCAAAATCCACATCGGGGTTAAGCGACTCTATTCCTGCGTCAAGATGGCAACTATCGAGTGTTGCCCATGCTCGGGCATTGCTATATGAGCGTCCTTTATATTCAAAATGCGATAAATCGATATTGGCATTCATCTGTGTTTCGGGAGCATTATAATCAAAGCCCACACCCTTTATTGCGACATCGGCAATCAACATTCCGATACCCAAATCGGGCATAAACGCATCAACGGGAAATGAATCGGCTCGCAATTTCAAGTCATATTTATTGCCTCGGCCGTTCCAATCGGCATCAAGAGCCACTTCACCGTTGCCGGTCAACACCTCCAATGTTCCGTCAATTTTCGGTCCCGACATAGCGACCTCGCCATCAATTGACATTGGCGGCAGATTGATCATTTTCTGCGTTTCCTTGTCCAAAACTGCAGCCTCAACCATAGCGGCATTTGCGATATAGCCACTCATAGCAATATGTCCGTAACGGCTGTCGGGCTTCATCACATGGGCCACGCTACCGTTCACATTAAGCGACAATTGTCGCGCCATATCAATGCTCATCGTTTTAACATCGAGTCTTGCCATCGTTCCGGCAATGTCGACATCTACATCTATTCCGCCGTCTTTTCTCACATGATGCACGGCCGGCTTCATAACCGGATAGGCAAGTGCCAAATCGGCAATACCCACCTTGCCGTCAACAAGCAATTTCAACGGCAAATGTTCATCGGTTGTCAAATCGCCCATACCCATTTCGGCATCAACGGTAAGTGCCGAATGGGGTGTATTTATCACAAAACCGTCGGCACGCATCAAGGTGCTATCCATTGCAAACAAGCCCTGCGCCTCAATACTGACTCCACACCGTTCAGTAGCGGCAAGCTGTCGCAATGGCACTCTGATTTCAGAGCCGCGATTGAAAAACGAATCGACTGCAAATGATATATTTGTCGCACTAAGATAATTCAAATCAAGCCCCTCACCAGGCTCATATTCAGCCATCGCATACACTGCATCGCTATTGCGCAACTGTACACTTGCCACCTCAATGGTCCATAGTTGAGAGTCAGTTTCATTGGCCTCATTGGCCTCATTAGCTTCCGCATCCTCGTGCCCGACAACCTCGCAAGGCGTGAAATATTGTGCGCTGACACTATCAACCGCCACCGATTCCACTCCAATGTGAGAGCGGGTCATGTCAACAATTGCGCCACAAACCATGGCATCACCGATATGGGCGTGCAACGACTCTATAATCGGCAACATCGTCATGCTATAATCAACATTGGCGACATTAGCCTCCGACACTTTTATCAACCACTTGGCAGCCTCTTCGCCACTATCGGGCGTTGCGACAGTGTCCTCACCTAAAGCGAGATGCACACGACCACCATCAAGCGACACCTCATCAACATCAATCAGCGCCGATGCCAAGTCGAGAGTGGCACTTGACACACACGCCTGATCGACTTGCGCAGTCAGATACAACGCC
The DNA here is from genome assembly GCA_017390185.1 of Muribaculaceae bacterium. GTDB lineage: Bacteria > Bacteroidota > Bacteroidia > Bacteroidales > Muribaculaceae > RGIG4079. The sequence goes on along the minus strand of JAFPCM010000027.1, from coordinate 3,199 downwards.
GAGTCGGGCGCATTTAATCGGTATCGCACATTCTCGGCACACACGTCGTCGACCTTGATATCACCTCCAAGCAACGGCAACAATCGCGCCGACACATCGGCACGGCCAACAACCACCATTGTATCGCCAGCAGCATCAACCACGACAGCATCTTGCAACTGAATGTCGGCAGGGAATGTGATTCGCAACTTGTCGGCCGATATGGTCATTCCGGTCGATTGATTTACCTTTTCAAGCGCAAAATCTTTGGCCCAATCCTGAACAAACGGCGTGTATATCAATGCAAGCACAAGCAGCACCATAGCCAATAGTGCCACTAATGTCCATTTCAATATAGTCAAAGCCTTATTCAAATCGGGGCAAATTATTCCAAGTTTATAAATCAAAACATAAAATTACAAGTTTTGTTTCTCTTGCGTGCAAATCATAATGTTAAAATTAAGCAAAAACACTCTTTTATTGCTCAATCCCGTAATTTATGGAGTTAAAGTGACAATAGACAAAGAAAAATTTCGTAAATTTGCCGAATAAATCAAATTATTGCAATGATAAACAAAATAAATAATCTCAAGGCCGAGATTGAAGGTCTCAAAGCAAGCAATGCAGCAGAAGTGGAAGCACTTCGCATCAAATATTTAAGCAAGAAAGGCGAGGTATCTCTCCTTTTCAACGATTTCCGCAATGTCCCCGCCGAACAAAAGAAAGAAATGGGTCAATTGCTCAACGAGTTGAAAAATCTTGCTACCGACAAAATCAACGCTCTTCGCGAAGCATTGGAGTCGGCCGACACTTCTTGTGACGGCATCGATCTCACTCGCACACCCTCTCCCATCAAACTCGGCACACGTCACCCCCTTTCACTCGTTCGCAACGAGATTATTTCAATCTTCTCTCGATTGGGTTTCTCAATCGCTGAAGGTCCTGAAATCGAAGACGATTGGCATGTGTTCTCTTCATTGAACTTTGCCGACGACCACCCTGCTCGCGACATGCAAGACACCTTCTTCATTCAGCGCAATCCGGCCGATGTGTTGCTCCGCACACACACCTCTTCGGTACAAAGCCGCGTGATGGAAAAATCACAACCTCCGATTCGCATCATCTGCCCCGGACGCGTTTATCGCAACGAAGCAATCTCGGCTCGTGCCCACTGCTTCTTCCACCAAGTTGAAGGTCTTTACATCGACAAAAACGTATCGTTTGCCGACTTGCGTCAGGTGCTTCTTTATTTCGCACAAGAAATGTTCGGCCCCGAGACACAAATCCGTCTCCGTCCAAGTTACTTCCCCTTTACCGAGCCCTCAGCCGAAATGGACATCTCTTGTAACCTCTGTGGCGGCAAGGGTTGCTCTTTCTGCAAGCACACCGGTTGGGTAGAAATTTTGGGTTGTGGCATGGTTGACCCCAACGTCCTTGAAGCATGCGGCATCGACAGCAACGAATATTCCGGCTATGCTCTTGGCATGGGCGTTGAACGCATCACAAACCTCAAATATCAGGTTAAGGACTTACGCATGTTCTCTGAGAACGACACCCGATTCCTTGACGAATTTACAAGTGCCCGATAACAGGCACACAACTTGATACAAAATGTCTCTATTACCCAATTTGGCAATAGTGGCCCTCGGAGGCGCAATAGGCAGTTGCATGCGCTACGGGTTGGGACTCGTTGAGACATTTTCAACCACTAAAGGGCTCAGCACATTCATCGTTAATGTGCTGGGCTGCTTTATTATCGGCGTCATGTATTCGCTATTTGCCAAGTGGCAGATTGGCGACCAATGGCGACTGCTCATCTTCATCGGTGTGTTAGGCGGATTTACAACTTTCTCAACCTATTCGCTTGATGCGGTCACAATGATGCGCGGCGGTGAATGGGCCAAGGCTCTGGCCTATGTAGGCGCTACCAACATAGGCGGATTTGTCGCGACAGCAATAGGTATTTGGACCACAAACCTGATCATCAAATCGGTCTGACAATGACACTAAAACAACGATACCAACAAGTTATTGAGCGCTTTCAACAAGCGATGCCCGTTGCCGAGACCGAGTTGCACTATGGCTCTCCCTTTCAGCTACTGGTGGCCGTGATATTGTCGGCCCAATGCACCGACAAGCGCGTCAACCTCATCACACCTGCACTCTTTGAGGCATATCCCACTGCCAATGACATGGCAAAGGCTACGCCCGACGACATATTTCCTTACATCAAATCGTGCTCCTACCCCAACAACAAAGCCAAAAGCCTCAGCGGCATGGCTCGCCGATTGGTTGACGAGTTTGACGGCCAATTGCCAAGCGACATCGACCAACTGATGACTTTGCCAGGAGTGGGACGCAAAACCGCAAATGTGATGCTCGCCGTTATTTTCAACAAAGCGGCTATGGCGGTCGACACTCATGTGTTTCGTGTGAGCGAACGCATTGGTCTGACCACCAACTGCACCACACCATTGGCCACCGAGAAGGCATTGTGCCGAAACATTCCCGAAGATGTCATTCCGTTGGCCCACCATTGGCTCATATTGCACGGCCGCTATGTGTGCAAAGCACGACGACCACTGTGCAACGAATGTTTTCTCACTGATGTGTGCCGTCATTTTATAACCAACCACAAACCAGACAATAATGGATAATTATTTCCTGTTTTTCATTGAAGTAATAGGTACAATCGCCTTTGCCATAAGCGGTATTCGCATGGCTGCCGCAAAAAACTTTGACTGGTTCGGAGCCTACACCGTGGGCCTCGTCACAGCCATCGGCGGTGGAACAGTGCGCGACGTGCTACTCGACATTCCCGTTTTTTGGATGCAGACCTGGTGGTATCTCGCTGTTACCGGACTTGCATTTTTCATAGTTTTAGCATTGCGACAAATGTCGGTTCGCCGAGGCCTTGTGCTGTTTGTCTTCGACACCATCGGGTTGGCTCTGTTTGTTGTGATCGGCATCCAGAAATCGCTTGCTGCCGGCTATGACCCCTGGGTGGCTATAGTTATGGGTATGATTACCGGATCGTTTGGCGGCGTGGTGCGCGACATTCTCATCAACGTAGAGCCTCTATTCTTCCGCAAAGACATCTATGCTACTGCCTGTATTGCCGGCGGTATCGTGTATTGGGTAATAATGGCATTGGGTGGCAGCGACATCTTTCAACAAATATGTTGCGCCGCAACAGTCATCTTGCTCCGCGTCTTTGCCG
>JAFPCM010000026.1 GCA_017390185.1 Muribaculaceae bacterium | reverse complement strand
TTTGACAAAGGATGTCACTCGCAATGGCGGATTGGAGGATGTGCGCATTGAAACTGCTCGCAAAAACCACACCGGCGACGAGATACTCACCACCAACGACATTTTTTACAGCAATCTCATGCTTTGGTCTTATGCTTTACTCAATGCCGCCCAAGGTGGCAAAATCACTACATACGAAGCCTCTCCAAGTTGGGACCAACTGCGCGAGCATTACTGTTCGGCACCCATTGCCCGCGTTAACTGCAAAAAAGAGATTGGGCAAAGCAGTATCGCCAACAGCCGGCTCAAGGCCCACATCAACCGATATGCCGACCTCCTTTGTGAGCAAATTGCGATGTATGATGCCGACATCATATTGTGTTGCGGCGGCAGTGGAATAATCAAGGATTTTGTCAAACAGCACTATCTGCCCGACCTGGTCAGACACTCCGACGATGGTTGGGTTTACTATTCACCCTCAACCGCCAAAATCGTAATTGACAGTTACCACCCGTCTTGGAGAGTCCTCTACAAAGAAGAGAATATGGCCGAAAAATACGCCCAAATGATGGCCGATGTCAAATCGTTCTACACCGCTCATCCCCAATATTTGAAATAAGCATATAATAAGCACTACTTACTACTTAGCCATGTATAATCGTCGTTTTACGCCCGAGCACATTGCAGTGCTTGAAGATGGAGAGATTTTCGTTTTTGGAAGCAATTTGGCCGGAGCACATGGAGGCGGTGCGGCCCGCGCAGCGCGCATTCACTTTGGTGCAATGATGGGACAAGGCGTGGGCCTTCAAGGCCGTTCTTATGCAATCCCCACAATGCAAGGCGGTCCTGAGACCATTAAACCATATGTTGACGATTTTATCCTTTTTGCCAAGCAACACCCCGAGTTGACTTTTCTTGTCACTCCCATCGGGTGTGGCATCGCCGGCTTTCACGCCCGCGATATAGCTCCGCTCTTTGCCTCAGCCATTGATGTCGAGAACATCATTCTGCCCCGACAATTTGTGGCTGTAATAGAAGGTTAACAAGAGTATCTGTTATAATATGTCGCCACCGTCGTAGCGAAGGCGAACAAAGGCTTCGGCACGCGCGCAATGGTTTTCGATTCCGCGAAATTGTTCCATTGGGTCGTGCCATTTTTCATACAAGGGCACAATATCCTGACTCACATGGCAATAGCACGCTCGGCGTTTTTGATCGGCTACCGATGAGATATCAACATAGTCGGTGGGCCGGAATAGTTGGGTTTGGGTGCCACTCATCACCTCGTAGTAGTAGAGGGCAAATTTATATCCCAATCGGCGCCACGCATCATACACCAATAGTGAGCACACACGGTGGTCGGGGTGTGAATCAATGGGCCAATGCGTGAAAACAATGTCGGGATTTTCATCGGCTATGATTTGTCGCATCTCAATGTATCGGTCGGGATTGACCTCACATTTACCATCAATTTGTGTCATGAACACAGGGCGCACTTCAAGCACCTCGCATGCGCGACGAGCCTCCTCTACGCGAATTGCCGCAGCCTCATCGGCCGAACGGCCCGCAATACCCCCCTCGCCTTTGGTCATATACACCGACACCACCTCATATCCGGCTTTGAGCAGCATCAGCATTGTGCCGCCGCATCCGGTTTCGGGGTCATCGGGGTGGGCTCCTATGATCAAAGCCTTTGGTTTGGGCTTATTTTCATTGTTTTGAGTAGTAGTATCGGCCGCAAAAGCTTGCACACCGAGCAACGAAGCGCCGGCAATAGCCGCACCAGTCATTTTGAGCATTTGTCTTCGGTCCATGGTATTCGAGGTATTTTATTTTACTGATGCAAATCTAACCATAAAATTTCAATAACCCATCATTCTCAAATACAATAATGCGCCAATAACTTTAAATCAACATTTAACACAAAAACTATTCGTTTGGCCAAACAAAGCATTCAAAGGGTTATATTGTTGATATTTGGGCGTGGTTATATGAAAATTTCTTTGTAAATTTGCACGAATTATCGTGGAGTGTTGTGCAACGACACTTCGTTTTTACAGAATAA
>JAFPCM010000025.1 GCA_017390185.1 Muribaculaceae bacterium | reverse complement strand
GACGTAAGTTTTGACCGTCGCAATTTTGCCAAAAAAATTCTCAAACTTGATTTGCTCATCGAGGAGGGCAACCGCCCCGACAATGCTCCCACACGCATTCCGCGTATGTATCGTTTCAACAAAGAAAAATATGATGAATTGAAACGTAAAGGTATCAAACTTGAATTCTAAAAAAGCCCGATTGACTATATGAAAGAAAAGATGCATTGGGACAAGTTGATATGCGAGAAGCGTTTTGGATTGGAAGATTATCGCGATTCAAAACGAGGTTATCGCAGTGACTTCCAGCGCGACTATGACCGTTTGGTGTTTTCATCGCCGTTTCGCCGCTTACAAAATAAGACACAGGTGTTTCCGTTGCCGGGAAGCGTGTTTGTTCACAACCGCTTGACCCATAGCATGGAGGTGGCTTGTGTAGGTCGCTCATTGGCCAACGAGGTCAGCGCAATGTTGCGCGAAAGGTATGCCGACCAGCCTTGGTGTCACAAACTTGACGCTATCGACGAGATTGTGGCTGCGGCATGTCTTGCCCATGATTTAGGTAATCCGCCATTTGGCCATTCGGGCGAGAAGGCTATCTCGACATTCTTTACCGAAGGTGCCGGCCGACATTTGCAGTCGCAGTTGTCGCCCGAGCAATGGAGCGATTTGGCCCAATTTGAAGGTAATGCCAATGCATTTCGTGTGCTGACTCATCAGTTTAAGGGCCGTCGTCCCGGAGGCTTTGCCATGACCTATTCAACTCTTGCCTCGATTGTGAAATATCCCTATGAGTCAACACTCGTTGTCAAGGCCAATAAGTTTGGCTTTTTCACTACTGAGAAAGAGTCGTTTGTCAAGGTTGCCGAGCAGGTGGGCTTGTTGCCCCGTCCCGGTGCTAACGGCGAGGTGAGATATGTTCGTCACCCGTTGGTGTATCTTGTAGAGGCTGCCGACGATATCTGCTATGAGGTAATGGATATTGAAGATGCACACAAGCTCAAGATACTCACTACCGCCGAGGTGGTTGAACTGCTCACAGGATTTTTTGACGATGAGCGTCGTGACCACATGCTGGAGGTGATGGAAAATGTTGATGACCCCAACGAGAAGGTTTCGTATATGCGCTCATGTGTTATCGGCACTCTTGTGCATCAGTGTGCGCTTGCTTTTGTGGAGCATGAAGACGAGATTTTGAGCGGTGAGTATCAAGGCTCGTTGCTCGATCACATCGGTGCGCTCGAGCGTGACGGTTATCGCCGTTGTTCTGACTTGTCGTGGAACAAAATATATCGCGCAAAAGATGTTGTTGATATTGAACTTGCCGGTAACCGCATCATTACTTTCTTGCTTGAAAAACTCATTGAGGCGGTGTGCAATCCCCACCTTAACTATTCAACATTGTTGCTATCGCAAGTGCCCAAGCAATATGATGTGTATGCCCCCACTTTGTTCGGAAAAATTCAGGCGGCAATAGACCATGTGTCGGGTATGACCGATGTCTATGCACTTGACCTATATAGAAAACTTAATGGAATGAGCCTCCCGGCCGTATAAAACGCAATTATGAAGAAAACAATTATATCACTGTTATGTGTATTTATTGCCTTTGTGGCAAGTGCCTATACTGTAGAGCGAGTGCCTAATGTGCATGTTGCCGACCGCACTCGCTATGTGTCAAACCCCGACGGTATTTTGAGCATTGAGGCGCAAACCCAAGCTGATACCATTATCTCACGCATTTGGCGCGAAACATCGGCCGAGGTGGTGGCTGTCGTTGTCAACGAAATAGAAGGCGCTGACATCAACACTTTTGCTACCGAGTTGTTTACCAATTGGGGACTCGGCAAGAAGGATAATGATAACGGATTGCTTGTGCTTATTGTCAAGGGCCAACGCAAGGCGGTGTTGCGCACTGGTTACGGTATGGAGGGTGTGATGCCCGATGCTGTTGCAAGCCGCATTATTCGCAACGACATGGCTCCCCATTTCAAAAACGAAGATTATGATGCAGGAACATTGGCGGCATTGACCACCATTTCGTCAGTCATTACCGATCCTGCGGCGGCACAAGAGTTGATGTCGAAATATGAAAACGACGCTGTCAAGCCATTTGATATTGACGGCGATGAATTGTTTGACTTCTACATTAAGATTTCGTGTTACATTTTGTTGGGATTGCTGATATTTTACTTTGTCTTGTTAGCGATGAACAAAGGCAAAACCGCTCCCGAGCGATATGACAGTCTTCACACTTTCAAGATGGTGGCCTTGGCGGCAACCGTGTTTGGCTTGGGAATTCCCGTGTTGGCATTCCTGCTTGCGTGGTGGTCAGAACACCGTGTTCGCAACAAACGACGCATCTGTCCCAACTGTAAGGCCAAGATGAGCAAACTCAGCGAGGACGAAGATAACAAGTATCTCAATGCGGCGCAAGATATGGAAGAACGCCTTGACTCGGTTGACTATGATGTGTGGTTGTGCTCAAAATGTGGGGAGACCGATGTGTTGCCCTTCGTGAAGAAAAACAACGGCTACACAGTGTGCGCAAATTGCGGTGCACGCACATGCTCAATGATTGCCAACCGCATTGTGATGAACGCTACGGTTACTCGCGAGGGTAAAGGTGTTAAAGTGTATTCATGTCGCAACTGTCACAAGGCAACAGAGAAGACCTATAAGATAGCCAAACTGGATCCTCCTATTGCGCCTGTCGTTGGTGGCATTGGTGGTCGCGGAGGTGGCGGCGGTTTCTCGGGAGGCAGTTTTGGCGGCGGTTTCACCGGTGGCGGCGGTGCCTCAGGCGGCTGGTAATCATCAACGTTGCAACAACAGGCGTCGCGCTGTGAAGAATGTTGCAACAACGGCAATGATGGCGGCGGCCCACCAACCGACAAATGTTGAGAGTAATGCAGCGGCAATGCTCATGGCTAATGCATAGCCGATGAGGTGCATAATGCCGCGTCCCAATGTCAAGTGGTAGCGATAGCGGAACACGCTCCACACGATGAGTGTGTAGATGAAATACCACACGATGTAGGCTACGCCAAGACCGGCAATGCCCCAAAGGTTGAATGCGGCAATGTTGAGAACAAGCGACACAAGCGCGCTGCTTATTTCGGTTAAAAGAAATATTTTTCCATCTCCTTTAGAGAGAATGACAAATGCCATGCACCATGATGTGGCACGGAAAATCATGCCCGCTATTGCCCACGAAATGAAAGGAATGATAATCTCAAATTCGGCCGAATATAAAATTTTGACAATGAGGTCGTCGGCAGTGATGAACAGAGTGATTACGGGCACAAGTATCCACAACACAAGTTTCATTTCGTGTGACACGAATGCCGATGTGCGCATATTACTGCCGTTGGCTTGTGCCAATCGGGGGTAGTATTCCATGGCTATGGCGGTGAATATGAGTCCTACATATTTGTTGACGAGTGTGAATCCGGCCTGATAGTGGCCCACGGTAGCTGTGCCGGCACAATTGTTGAGGTAGGCCATAAATATGTAGGAAATGAGCATTGTGGTAAATGCCGAGATAGTCATGTAGATGCCCAGCACAACAAAGCCGCGCCCCATGTCAAAGGTTTCTTTTGCAGTCAGCGAGGAGTCGGATTTGACTTCTTTCTCACGATAGAATTGAGCCGCAACGGCTGTCGCGAGGGTGTAGGCTATGATTGAGGGAATGATGCTGTCGATGCGGTAGAAGTAAAACAATGGGACAGAAACGGCGAGGCCCACAAGCACTCCCCACACCGATGCTCGTGCCAATCGGCGCAAGCGTTTCAACCCTTGTAAAATGGCGAGTTCGCCACCGGTGATTGATGATAGAAACATCACGCATGCCAATGCACAAAAGCCCAATGTGTGGCTGTCGTCGCCAAATGTCCATTTGCTTAACAACGGCGAGAGTGCGAGGGTGACAAATGCCCCAAATAGCCCTAACGCCCATGCCCATCGGCGCACAACGGCGATGATGCGCGACATGGTTGAGGGCGAGGCCGAGGCAATGTCGCGAACAGCCGACTGTCGCATGCCTAATTGCGTGATGGCGCTAATCATCTCGATGGCGGTGTTGTAAAGGCCAAAGAGTCCCACGCCGACAGCCCCTATCCAAATGGCCACCAACTTGGTGCGAATGATGGAGCAAATGATTGTTATCACTTGCACTCCGCCAAAGATGCTCATGGCTTTGAGCACGGTTGCCGACAGGTTGCCTTTGTTGAAAGTTATTTTACCCATAATTCGGGATTAAGTTTTTCGCGTTCTTTGCGTATCTCGAAGTGCATAATCGCACGGTTGTTGTCGTCGGGATCAGCATATATGTCGCCCAAAATAGTTCCGGCTTTCACGCTATCGCCTTTCTTCACTGTGATTGACTTGATGTTGGCATAGATTGAGATATAACTGCCGTGGCGAATCATGATTACATTGTTAAAGCCGCTTTGTCGGAAAATTGCCGAAACTGTGCCGTCAAAAATAACGCGTGCTTTGCCACCAGCCTTCACCTCGATGTCGATGCCGCTGTTATCGGTCTTGATGTATTTGAGGGTGGGGTGTGCATGTCGGCCAAAGGGGCGCACAATGGTGTATCGGCCCGTAACGGGGAAAAGCAACCGACCTTTGTTGTCCTCAAAACTGCCCGATAGTTTGCGCTCGGCCTCAACGGTTTGTTCATATTGCGACTTGGGCTTTTGTTCGGGCTTTGTTTCGGGTTTGGGCTGAGGTTTAGGCTCGGGCTTGACTTTGGTTGCCGAGTCTTGGCGTGCGTTGTTGATAGAGTCTTGGCGCGCTTTGGCTTGTTGCTCTTCAAGAGCCTTGCGGCGTTCTTCGGCCAATCGTGCTTCCTCAGCTTTGCGACGTTCTTCGGCCAAACGTGCTTCTTCGGCTTTGCGCTGTTCCTCGGCGATGAGGCGTTCAAGTTCGTTGTCAAGGTTTTGAGCCTCAGATTCTTTTTGTTTCAAAAGTTTTTTGAGAGCCTTTTCTTCTGATTTGAGGCTGTTGACAATTTTGTTGGTCTCGTTGCGCTTGTCAACGAGAGTTTGTCGGGCTGATGCCACGAGTTGTCGCGAATGTTGCTGCTCGAGTTGCAGTTTGGCCATATTGTCGCGGCGAATATTTAGTTGCGATTGCACTTCGGTGATTTGGGCCGACTTGCGTTCGCGCCATTTTGAAAATTGCGACATATATCTCATGCGACGGTAGGCCTGTGTGAACGACTCGGCTGAGAAGATGAAAGCCAATGTGCTTTTGTCGTCGTGTTGCGATTGCATTTTGCGCACGGCGGTGGCATATTTTTGTCGCATCAGGTTGAGGTCGCGGTCAATGCGTGTTATGGAGTCGTTGAGCGATGCGATGTGGCGCGCGGTGGTGTTGATTGTGAGCTGAATGGCGTTGATGGTGTCGTTGTAGGCCTTGATTTCGGCTTCGACGAGGTTGAGTTGGTTGAGTTGCCGTTTAAGATTCAGCGTATTGTCGTCAAGGCGGCGCGTTGTCTCGATGATTTCTTTTTCGGTGCGTTGCTTGTCTTGCTTGATTGACGAAGCGTCACGACGGGCGACAACTGATGTTGTCGCACATATAGTGATGAGGAGTGTCAATAGCAAGCGTTTCATTTTCAGAAAGTATTATTTGAGGGGTAACGACTCGATGAGTTGTGTCAATGTTATGCGTTTGTAGCCGTTGGGCGTGGTCCAGGTGCGTTCGTTGCCGGTGTCCCATTTGGCACTGCCAAAATCCCATTTGATAGAGGCCTGAACGGGTTGGCTGCCTTTGCTGATGGTGAAATCGGCTTGTTGGGCCACGGTGCCGGCTTTGGTCGATGTGTGTTGTGAATACTCACAACCTGCAATGGCCTTGCCGTTTTTCTCAACGGCGAGGGCTGTTATTTGGTTGTCCAAGTTGGCTGCAAAGGCATAGGCAAACAGGTCTGGCTCTTTTTTAGGCTCGATAACCCATGATTGGGTGTCTAATGCCGATAGTTTGACCTGCTTGGCCATTGATTTTGTCATAGTGCCTTTTTCAATCAGGAATGCTTGCCCCAAGAGCAAGTCTTGAATATCGTTGACTGTAATGGGGCATATCTTGGCGAGTTGCTCGATGCTCTCGGCGATGTAACGTTTGTTCATGCGGTCGATGGCAAATACCGAGTCGTTGGTGATATATACGGCAACGACCTCCATGCCCAGGAAACGGAGCGAGAGTGAGAGGCTCTTGTCGCGAGTCATGTAGGCTTTGCCCGAAACGGTGATGCTTTTGGGAGAAATGAGGCTCACTTTCATTGACAAAGTTACATCTTTCCAATCGTCATATTGCGCGGTGAGATCGGTAAATCGGTCGTTGAGCGACGATGCTTCGGTGGGGTCATATTGACCGCTTTCGCTCGATGTTTTGGTCGAACGGCAACTGCTCAAAATAGTAAGGATGATAATAGAAAATATGAGAAGCGATTTTTTCATCGGCTGAAATAGGTTTGATGTTTTACTTTGCGTTGCAATAACTCGTTGTCGGGCTCAAGTTCAAGAGCTTTTTGCCAGAATGGTAGCGATTGCTCGGCTTCGCCGGTGGCAAAGAAGTAGATATCGCCGGCATGGTGGTATAATTCGGACGACGGCTCTTCGTCATACTTAAACGCTTCGTCAATATAGTATTTGGCATCGTTATATCGGTTGAGTTTGAACAATACCCATGCGTAGGTATCGAGCGACGAACTGTTTTGAGGCTCTTCGCGAACGGTCATTGCGCTCATGCGCTCGGCTTTTTCAAGGTCGCGGTTTTCGCATGCCATGTGGTAGGCACAGTTGTTGAGAGCCAACAGGTTACCGGGGTTGGCCTCAATGGCTTTTTCATAATAGACATAGGCACTGTCGGCGTTGTTGGCCTTGTAGTAGGTGTCGCCAATCGAACAATATATGTCGGAGCGTGCCGATGAGTTGCCTGGCTCGATGAGTGCAAGGGCTTTGTCATAGTAAACAAGAGCGCTGTCGGTCTTCTCGGCTATCGAATAGTTGATTGCCAAATAGTAGGTGAGGGCAAGGCTTTTGGGGTGGTAGTTGAGCGCATTGTGACCTTCGGCAATGGCCATATCGTAGTTGTCACACATGCCGTGCATGCTCATCAGCGAGCGCCATCGGCTCTCGTCGGAGGGGTCGATGTCGACAGCATATTTTGACTGTTCGGCAGCTGAAGCATAGTCTTTGATGGCTGCAAAATAGGCGCTGTAAAGGTCGTGAATGTCAACTTCGTGGGGGTGCTGCTCGATGAGTTCGGCAAATAGGTCTTGAATGCGGCCGTGTTGCGTGGGATCGTCATAGAGGGCTTTGATGTAGCTGGTGAGTAATTGCAGTTTTGTGCCCAAGTCGAGGTTTTCTTGTTTGAGGGCACGGAACACCTCGCGGTCATAGGCAATGCTGTCGCCTTGCGACAGGAAGAAATTGGCGCGAGAGTAATACACAAGTCCGTTGGCCGAGTCGAGTTGACACGCGGTATCGTAGTAGTAGCGCGCGCTGTCGTTTCGTTCAAACATTGCATACACATCGCCGGCAAAGGTGCGGAACTCGCTGCTCGTGGGCGACGATTCAAGTAACTGATGCAGTTCGGCAAAGATAGATGTGGTGTCGCGCAACATCAGCATGGCATTCATTTTTCGAGCCGAGATGTTGACGCTTTTGCCCTCGGCCACCTCCACGCGCGAGAAAATGTCGAGTGCTTTGGCAATGTTGGCACTGTCGCCTGATGCGGCAAGCGATTCGGCATGTTTCATCGCGATTTCTGATTTCTCGGGATATATCGAGTCAAGGGTTGCCCACACTTTGAGCGCCGCGCGATAGTTGCGAATCTTCTCGTTGAGGTTGCCAAAGAAATATGTGGCATAGAAGTCTTCGGGGGCTTTGTCAAAGTGGTCTTTCATCAGTTTGTAGCCTTTTGCTGGCATAATGGTGTCGTTTTTGGCGAGAACCATCTGATAATAACCGAGGAAGAAGCCCACATCCGAATTGTTGGGGTCAAGCTGATAGGCGCGATTGAGCAATTCAAAGTAGGAGTCAGTGTTGTTGAGCGCATTTTGGCGCAACGCCTCCATATATATATACTCGGCTTTACGGCTGTTTTCGGCCGAGTTGTCGCGTTTTTTTGCGGTCGCAGGCACAACTGCCACCGACAACAGTATTGCCAGCAGCAAAGTGAGCGAGAGCGTATGTTTTTTCGTAGTTTTCACTATTTGCGTTATGATGTGAATATTGCTTATTGGCGACCTGTGTGGCCAAATCCGCCTTCACCACGCTCGGTTTCGTCGAGGGTTTCCACTTGTTCCCATGTTGTGTGAGAATAGCGGGTGATAACCATTTGGCAGATGCGTTCGCCGTCATTAACGGTGAAAGGCTCGTTAGAGAGGTTGATGAGAATAACACCGATTTCGCCGCGATAGTCGGCATCGATTGTTCCGGGAGTGTTGACGAGCGAAATGCCGTGTTTTAGCGCGAGGCCGCTGCGTGGGCGAATTTGGCATTCATAGCCTTGGGGCAATGCGATGAAAAGGCCTGTGGGAATGAGAGCGCGTTGCAAGGGTTGCAACACAACGGGCGCGTCAAGGTTGGCACGGACGTCCATACCGGCCGATGATTCGGTGCTATAAGCGGGAAGTTGATGTTTAGAACGATTTATGATTTGTACTTTAACTTTGTCCATAGTTGAAGAGTTAATAGGGTTGGTATTATAATATTATGCGAATATAACTAAAATCGTTGAGTTATCGGTATAATTCAACGATTTTTAATGGGAATTATAACTTTGTTGGCACAATTATTGGTATAACAAGCTTATTATTAAATCCTCACCCCCTCCGAATTGCATTCGCAATTCTCGTCCCCCTATCCACTTCGTGGCAGAGGGACACTTGACAATATTACGGCCCAGGAAGTACTAGGTTTGTGCGCCAGCAAGTCCTCCACTGCTTTTTGCGGAGAATTTTCGGAGCAAAAAATAGGGGAGGTGGGGCAAAGCCCCGGAGGGGTTGGGTATAAACTATGTGCCAACAAGTATATAATAGCCTTTTTAATAATAACAAATTGTTTGTCATCTCGGCTCGTGTGTAAATGTCGCAATGTCCCGTTCCGGTGGGCATGTGTGAAAAGGTGTTGTCTTGGTAGTTCTTGGCACAAAAAAAGCGACCCTTGTGAGGTCGCTTTTTGAATAGTATATAATCGTATTGATTATTTACCTGCGAGTTTTTCTTTGAGAGCAGCGAGTTCTTCGATGTCACCGAGAGTTGTTTTTTCAACAGCGGGAGCAGCGGGAGCTTCTTCTGCTTTCTTAGCAGCGCGTTTTGCTTTCTTTTCAGCTTTTTCAGCAACTTTTGCTTCATCTTCGAAGATGCGGCTGTGAGAAAGGATGATGCGTTTTGACTCTTTGTTGAATTCGATTACTTTGAATTCGAGAGTTTCTTCAACTTGAGCTTGAGTTCCGTCTTCTTTAACCAAGTGTTTGGGAGTAGCGAAACCTTCAACGCCGTGGGGAAGGGCGATTACAGCGCCTTTGTCGAGCAATTCGATGATTTTACCTTCGTGTACTGAACCGAGTGTGAACACTGTTTCAAATACATCCCAGGGGTTTTCTTCGAGTTGTTTGTGACCGAGGCTCAAGCGGCGGTTTTCTTTGTCGATTTCGAGAACTTGAACTTGGATGTCAGCACCGATTTGAGTGAATTCAGAGGGGTGTTTGATTTTCTTAGTCCAAGAGAGGTCGCTGATGTGGATGAGACCGTCAACGCCTTCTTCGATTTCAACGAATACACCGAAGTTAGTGAAGTTGCGCACTTTAGCAGTGTGTTGGCTACCAACGGGGTATTTGCCTTCGATATTTTCCCAGGGATCGTTTTTGAGTTGTTTGATACCGAGAGACATTTTGCGTTCTTCACGGTCGAGAGTGAGAACAACAGCTTCGATTTTGAAAACCCAAACTTCCATTGGGGAATAATTCAGCAGACAACCGCCGCCCTTATAGATATGGCGAATGACAGAAACGCATCCCCTGAGCAATTTAAGAAGTTTTTAGACTTCGCTCTTGAAAACAATCTCATTGTTCCCGAGTGGCGCGGAATACATATTTTCTCAAGAGCACTGCCAAAGAATTATTTCCTCGCTCAGATACTCGCCTGGGAGGAAACCAAGTCCCATAAGGCTTGGCTGATAAGCTGGGAGCAGAGCGAAATAAAGAGCGCAAAATACTCCGAAAAAGTAGCAACCGTAAGCTTTAAATATTCGGGAACTGGTAAAATGCGCATAGTAATCGGTGTTTTAAAAGAGCCAAAGGAAATTCTCCTAAACGGTGAAAAACTCGATTATATGCAAACAAAGATTGACAAAATAGAGCTTTATCCCCAAACGGACGGAGTTATAGAGCTGATATTTTAATAACTTCAAAAACATAATTAAATATAAGGCAGAATGGCTAAACATTATAAAAATGGGCTGTCGCACACCTGCGCGACAGCCCATTTTTATTGGGATTAACGAAATCGGTCGTTACACCCGATTTCTTGCCAATGCGTCTTTATAGCGATCTGCAAATTCAGCATTCAGCCTTTAGCATTCAGCATTCTGCATTATGCATTATGCATTCTGCATTATATTTTAAAGTTTATTTTTTCTCAGCAAATCGTACCTTATCATGGATGTTACTATAGAAACCATAGACAGAACGTCACCGACGCACGAACCGTATGCACCGCTAACAAAGTTATATACGAGCCAGAACGGACAGCCTAACAGCGAGATTATACGTATTGCTTTTTCGTTATCAAGCCAGAATGCTCCCGTGTGAAGTAAAACTGCAATTATAGGGAACAGGCTGAACACGTTCTGGTATAGCAGAAGCCCTACCGTCGTAATGGCTATACTGGCAAAAAGCGCGAACCAAATCGTGTGCTTTCTTACGAAAGGATGCTTCTTCGTGCTTGCGAGAAGGCTTGCTCCGGCACCTGCAACGTCAAGCGCCGCACCCTCGAAAGCTCCGAGAAGAATATACTGAACGATATATAAAATCCTCGAGGAAAGATTGAACGTGATAATACGGCTTCTCGTCTTTTGCAAGTAACCGAGAAGGTAAAGACATACTGCAATAATTCCGACTATAAACGCTATTTCCTTCATTCCTTAATAGCCCTCAATCTGTAATTGAATGCAGTATATCCGTGTGCGATCTGAAGATCGAATCCCTCTGACGAAAGCTTTCTGCCCGAAATTTTGTTGCCGTTTTCGTCGATATACGTCTTACCCTCGTCTATCACGGGATATAACGTGATGCCGTCCTGAAGCCTCTTGTTTATAAAGGTGGTTATCTCAATTTCGGATAGCGTGCTGTCGGAGTATTCTATCGAGATAACGGCATCTGTGTCCGAAAGCAGCCTTGCAACTCCCGTTCTGTAAAGCTCTCGTCTTTCTTTAAATTCCTTGATGAATTTCTTAAGCATAACGAACGCATCCTCTGTTAAGGAGTTAAGATCGAAGCTTAATCCGATGGGACTGCCGGTGAGAAATGCCTTCAGATATGAGGGATGTACCTCGGTGACGTGATGCCAGACAGCATCTCCGCAGGCGAGCAGCTTATCCTCGGAGGCATCGCTGAAAACGGGTGTTGCTCCCTTGACCGAAGCGATAGCTGACCAACAGTCGATCCACTGAGCAGGCATACGGAGAAGCGTGTCTTTGTAGATTCTAAGACCGTCGTAGGGACTCTCGTTGTCGCTTGGCCAGAAACCGTCGTAGAGCATACCGTCCATTATTGTCATTCTTGCGCCGCCCGAGCCGCAGTTTTCGAGATACACCTCGGGATGTCTTTGTCTGATTTCCTTTATAAATCTTTCGTGAGCCTTGGAATACTTGATAAACGCCGAGTGCTCCTTGTCGTATTCCAGATCAGCGTTGAAGTCGAATTTGATGTATTCTGCGCCGAATTTTTCAATAAGACCCAAAACGGTATTCAATATG
>JAFPCM010000024.1 GCA_017390185.1 Muribaculaceae bacterium | reverse complement strand
TGTTGATGAAATGTGGCGCATATTTTGTGCTGTCAAGCGGCTGGTGGCAAAACCTTTGCGGTAATCACTGAATTTTTTGAACGTGAAGAATGCGAGCATGATACCGACGGCCGATATTAAGCGCGAAGCAAGTGTGCTTATTCCGGCACCGGTCAAGCCAAGTTCGGGACATCCAAAGTGGCCATATATGAGCAGGTAGTTGCCGACGATGTTGGCTACATTTGAGATGAGGATTATCCACATGGGCATCTTTGAGTTATTGATGGCATAGGCCCATTGTGCAAATGCGTTAAACACCGAGATCGGTACAAGTCCGGCCAAATAAAGCAAGAAATAGGGGCGAATGAGCGGCAGCAGTTCTTGAGGTTGTCCCAAACGATGAACGTTGAAATAAACAACGCTCATGATGGCGCTCATCATCAGCGAGAACAGAATGTTGAGAAAAAGGCCGTTTTTGAGCGTTGCCCCTATGGTGTCGTTGCGCTTTTGGGCAAACAGTGAGCCAATGAGCGGAGTCAGTCCATAGGTAAAGCCCATGCAGGCAAGATTGGCAATGTTGAACACATTGTTCACAAACGAGGCCGAGGCAAGGGCTTCGGTGGAATATTGTCCCACCATGATGGTGTCGGCAAAGCCAACGATAATCATGCCTACCTGCCCGATGAGAATGGGCAAGCCGAGACTTATTATCGACCGATAGTCTTGTTTGTATTTTTGCCAAAAACGAGCCATGAATATGTAGGATATATCCCTTCGATGCCGAAAGGTTGAAATATTAAGGCGATGAGCCGGGTGGCTGCATCGCCTATTGTGTTAATTGGATTTGACTGATTAGTCGCGGCTTGAACCGAAGAAGCGAAGCAGGTAGAGGAAGAGGTTGATAAAGTCGAGATAGAGGCTCAACGCACCGATTGTTGCCAATCGGCCTTCGCTGCCTGCGGGCGACATTGCGGCCATGTTCTTGATTTTTTGAGTGTCCCAAGCGGTGAGGCCCACAAAGATGAGCACACCCACGATTGAGATAATCCAACCCAAACTGTCGCTGCCAACAAAGATGTTTACAATCGATGCAATGATGAGGCCAAAGAGGGCCATGATGAGGATAGAGCCCATTTTTGACAAGTCATTGCTTGTGAAGTAACCATAGATGCTCATGGCGCCAAATGTGCCGGCGGTGATGAAGAATGTTTTAGCGATAGATGTGGCTGTATAGGCAAGGAAGATGGGCGATAATGCCAATCCGTTGACTACTGCAAAGAGGAAAAACAGAGCGGTTGCGGCAGCCGAACTCAAGCGGTTGATTGCGCCTGAAATTGCGATTACCAATAATATTTCAACTCCGAAGAGAGCAAACATTGCCCATGTGTTTTGGAAAATGAATGACAAGAACATTTCGCTGCCTGCTGCCCACATTGAAACAAATGCAGTGACAAGTAACGCGAGCGTCATTTTGAAATAGACGCGTTTCATAACAGCCGACACGCGTTGGGCGAGTGACTGTTCAAATTGAGGAATTGAGTAGTTGTCCATAATTTTATTGATTAATATAGTGGTTTAACATTCTAATTATTACATTCGTTCGGGAACATTGATGCCGAGGAGTTTCATGCCGGTGGCAATGACATTGGCAGTAGACTCGCTCAAGCACAAACGCAATGAACGAACAGCCTCGTTTTCTTCGCGCATGATTGAGTAGTCGTGATAGAATTGGTTGTACTCTTTCACCAAGTCATAGACATAGTTGGCAATGAGCGCGGGGCTGTAAGTGCGACCGGCTTCGGCAACAACTGCGGGGAAGTCGGCAAGGCGTTGAATGAGCGAAATTTCTTTTTCGTTGGGCTCAACAGCCGAGAAGTCGCCGATAGCAAATGAGGCGTCGGCAGCTTTGCGCATCACCGAGCGAATGCGTGCATAGGTGTATTGAATGAACGGACCGGTGTTGCCGTTGAAGTCGATAGATTCTTTGGGATTGAAGGTCATGTTCTTGCGGGGGTCAACCTTGAGCAAGAAATATTTCAACGCACCGAGACCGACAGTTTCGCAGATAGCGTCGGCTTCCTCGGCCGAGCAACCGTCGAGTTTGCCAAGTTCTTTTGACACCTCGCGAGCCGATGACACCATTTCTTCCATCAAGTCGTCGGCATCAACCACAGTACCTTCGCGGCTCTTCATCTTGCCTTCGGGCAATTCGACCATACCATAAGAGAAGTGAACCAAGTCCTTGCCCCACTTGAAGCCGAGACGGTCGAGGAGCAATGAAAGCACTTTGAAGTGATAGTCTTGCTCGTTACCCACAACATAAATCATCTTGTCGATGGGATAGTCTTGGTAGCGCAATTTTGCAGTACCGATATCTTGAGTCATGTAAACCGAAGTGCCGTCGCTGCGCAACAACAATTTGTGGTCGAGACCGGCATCAGTGAGGTCGGCCCACACCGAGTTGTCGTCTTTGCGATACATGATGCCTTTTTCAAGACCTTCGAGAACCTTTTCCTTACCTTCGAGATAAGTGTCGCTTTCGTAGTAGATTTTGTCAAAGTCAACGCCCATGCGCTTGTAGGTTTCGTCAAAACCTGCATATACCCACTCGTTCATCATTTCCCAGAGTTGGCGCACTTCGGGGTCTTTGTTTTCCCAACGGCGCAACATTTCGCGGGCTTCGAGCATAAGTTGAGAAGCGTTTTTGGCATCGTCCTCGCTCATGCCTTTGGCCATGAGTTCGTTTACTTCGGCCTTGAAATGCTTGTCAAACAACACATAGAAATCGCCGATGAGGTGGTCGCCTTTCTTGCCGGCTTTCTCGGGAGTAACGCCTTCGCCCCATTTTTGCCATGCGAGCATTGATTTGCAAATGTGGATACCGCGGTCGTTGACAATGTTGGTTTTTACCACACGGTTGCCACACGCTTTGAGTATTTCAGAAAGACTGAAACCCAACAAGTTGTTGCGAACGTGGCCCAAGTGCAAAGGTTTGTTGGTGTTGGGCGAGCTGTATTCGACCATCACCAATGGGCTTTCTTCGGTTACGGGAGTGATGCCATAGTTGTCGGCTTGGCTGATAGAGGTGAGCACCGAGTTCCAGAAAGTGGGCTCGATAACAATGTTCAAGAAACCCTTGATGACATTGAAACGGTTGACCGCAGGCTCGTTGTCAACAAGCCATTGACCGATTTCACTACCCACAGCCTCGGGCGACTTGCGAGCCGCCTTCACCCAGGGGAATACCACTATTGTGAGGTTACCTTCAAATTCTTTTTTAGTAGTTTGGGGGACGATTGACAACGCGTCAACATCCACGTCATAAAGTGCTTTTACGGCTTTAGCAACAGCCGATGCGATGATTTTATCCATTGACATATCTGCAGTTTATATCTAATTTACTGCAAAGATAGTGTAAATCGGCCGCAATCGGAAAATAATCGTGCTAAAATTGGTTACTCCTCCCTCGTTTTTCATCTTTGAGCAGTTATTTATGGCAAAAATGAATTAAAATTATTACCTTTGCCACTTAATTGAAACAAAAAACTAATAAGCCTGATTATGGACCTTTTTGAAAAAGTCAGCGCCGATATCAAAGCGGCAATGTTGGCACGCGACAAAGTGCGCCTTGAAGCCCTTCGCGGAGTGAAAAAAGAATTCTTGGAAGCAAAAACTGCCAAGGGCGGCGACGGCACTCTCAGCGACGATGCCGCTATGAAGATTCTTGTGAAAATGGTTAAGCAACGCAAGGAATCGGCCGAAATTTATAATACACAAAACCGCCCCGAGCTTGCTGCAAACGAGCTTGCCGAGGCTGCGGTTATCGAAGAATATCTACCCAAACAACTCTCGGAAGAAGAACTCACTGCCGAGTTGCAAAAAATCATTGCACAAGTGGGCGCAACTTCTGCCAAGGAGATGGGCAAAGTGATGGGCGTGGCTTCAAAAGCACTCGCCGGCCGTGCCGACGGTAAAGCCATCTCGGCAAAGGTAAAAGAATTATTGGCGTAATAATAAAATCAACACCACAATATGCTTACAATTCAACAAATCAAGGAAAATCCCCAGTATATCATAGACCGCCTTGCTGTGAAATGCTTCAAAGCCGAGGAACAAATCAACCGTGTGCTCGACCTTGACCAACAACGCCGTCAGTTGCAGTTAAACAACGACACTCTCGGTGCCGAACTCAAAAAATATGCAGCCGAAATCGGTGCGTTGATGAAACAAGGCAAAAAAGAAGAAGCCGAAGCGGCTAAAGCTCGCGTGGCTGAACTCAAAGACGAACAAAAAAATATTGCCGAGCAACTCGATGCTGTTGAGGTGGCTCAACGCGATATCTTGCTCTCAATTCCCAATATTCCCTGCGAAATGGTGCCCGAAGGCCGCACTGCCGAAGACAATGTGGTTGAAAAAGAAGGTGGCGTGATGCCCAACCTCGGTGCCGACGCCCTTCCCCACTGGGATTTGGCAAAAAAATACAACCTCATCGACTTTGACCTCGGCGTTAAAATCACAGGTGCGGGTTTCCCCGTTTACATTGGCAAAGGTGCTCGCTTGCAACGCGCCCTCATTCAGTTCTTCCTCGATCAGGCAGGCGAATCGGGCTACCTCGAAGTGCAACCTCCCTATGTAGTTAACGAGGCATCGGGTTATGGCACAGGCCAGTTGCCCGACAAGGAAGGTCAGATGTATCACTGCCAACTCGACAACCTCTACCTCATTCCCACAGCCGAAGTGCCTGTTACAAACATCTACCGCGATGTGATTCTCAACGACAATCAGTTGCCCATCAAAAACTGTGCTTACTCGGCATGTTTCCGTCGCGAAGCAGGTAGCTATGGCAAAGATGTTCGCGGTTTGAACCGTTTGCACCAGTTTGACAAAGTGGAAATCGTGCGCATCGAGAAACCCGAAAACTCTTATGCCGCTCTCGAAGAGATGAAAGACCATGTTCAAGGTTTGCTCGACAAACTCGGTTTGCCCTGGCACATCTTGCGCCTTTGCGGTGGTGACATGAGCTTCACATCGGCCATCACATTTGACTTTGAGGTTTACTCGGCTGCACAGCAACGTTGGCTCGAAGTTTCATCGGTTTCTAACTTTGAAACATATCAGGCCAACCGTCTCAAATGCCGTTACCGTGCCGAAGACAAGAAAACACAATTGTGTCACACCCTCAACGGCTCGGCTCTTGCATTGCCCCGCATCATGGCAGCATTGCTCGAAAACAACCAAACACCCGAAGGCATCGTGGTTCCCGAGTGCTTGCGTCGTTACACCGGCTTTGACATCATCAACTAAAATATCACATTGATATATATACTCAACGGCCGTCATGCTTGGCATCGACGGCCGTTGTTGTATTAAGCGATGGGCATATAACGGGTGATTATTGATGCGTTTTTGAAGATGGATATTGCAATTTGTGAGTTTTTTCGCAAAATATTTGTCAAATTGTTCATGGTTATATATAAAATTGTTACTTTTGTAGTGTAAATATAAAAAATAAATGAAAGTAACGATTTTACAACGCGATATTGTGTGGGCCAGTCCCGCTGTCAACACGCAGCGAGCCGACGAGGCTATCGACCGCAATCCGGGTGCCGACCTCTATGTGTTGCCCGAAATGTTTTCGACCGGATTTTGCACAGTCCCCGACGGTATCGCCGAGAGTGCCGACAGCGACACTTTGCAATGGATGAAAGCCAAGGCGGCTGCCACCAATGCCGCTATTGCGGGCAGTGTTGCCATTACCTGCGACGGAAAATATTACAACCGATTTTATTTTGTCAAGCCCGACGGCAGCGTCTCGTTTTATGACAAAAAGCACTTGTTTACCTATGGCGGCGAGCATCAGCGTTTCACAGCCGGCGACCGACGCGTGGTGGTGGAATGGCGCGGTGTGCGCATCATGCTTGAGGTGTGCTACGATTTGAGATTCCCCATTTGGGCGCGCAACCATGGCGACTATGACATGATATTGTATGTGGCAAGTTGGCCCACACCCCGAGTGGGAGCGTGGAGCACATTGCTGTTGGCCCGTGCCATCGAAAATCAGTGTTATGTGGCTGGTGTCAACCGTGTTGGCTCCGACCCCACTTGTCAATACTGCGGAGGCAGCGTGATTGTAGACCCCTATGGTGTTGTGATGGCCTCGTGTGCCGACGGTCAGGAGTGTGAAGCCTCGGCCGAGATTGATATGGACAAACTCGCGGCTTTCCGCCAAAAGTTTCCGGTGCTGAACGATGCCGATTTTGAAACCGAATAATAACCTCTCAATATACATTTTATGATTGAACGCAAACTCTTGTTGGGCGACGAAGCAATAGCCATCGGTGCCATTCATGCCGGCATCAGCGGTGTGTATGCCTATCCGGGCACGCCCTCAACCGAGATAACCGAATATATACAGGCGTCGGCTCCCGATGTGCGTAGCCGTTGGTGTACAAATGAAAAGACCGCTATGGAGGCGGCATTGGGAATGTCTTACGCCGGCAAGCGCTCGCTTGTGTGCATGAAGCATGTGGGAATGAATGTGGCTGCCGATGCGTTTGTCAACTCGGCCATAACAGGCGTAAACGGCGGGCTTGTGGTGCTTGCCGCCGACGACCCCTCGATGCACTCGTCACAAAACGAGCAAGATTCTCGTTTTTATGGCAAGTTTGCCATGATTCCCATCCTCGAGCCATCAACACAGCAAGAGGCCTATGATATGATGAAATATGCGTTTGACATGTCTGAAAAACTCCGTCTTCCGGTGTTGATGCGCATAGTTACCCGTTTGGCACACTCGCGTGCCGGAGTGGTGGTTGACGATGCAATGGCTCAAAACGAGCTCAACCCCGACAATGAACGCACACATTGGGTGTTGTTGCCAGGTAATGCCCGCCGACAATATGCGTCGTTGGTAGCCAAACAGCCCGAGCTGATGTCGTGGTCACTGTCTTCGCCCTACAACAAGCAGGCCGTAGAAGCCGACAAAGCTCCTGTGGGCATTGTGGCATGTGGCATCGCTTATAACTATGTAATGGAAAACAACCCCAAAGCAATGGGTATTCCCGTTGTCAAGGTGTCGCAATATCCTGTGCCCGAAAGCCTCATTAAGGAATTGGCACAAAAATGTGACTCGTTGCTAATTGCCGAGGATGGTCAGCCCTTGGTCGAAGAGCAAGTGAAGGCGCTCGTGGGCAGTGATTATAAGGTAAAAGGCCGCTTGACAGGCGACTTGCCTCGCATGGGCGAACTGACACCCGACTGTGTTGGCGAGGCCTTGGGCATAAAGGTTGAGCAAACATTTGCAGCCGCACAAAATGTGATGCCCCGTCCTCCGGCGTTGTGTCAGGGATGTGGCCATCGCGATGTTTATGATGCGCTCAACAAGGTTGTGGCCGAGTATGCCGATGCCCGCATTTTTGGCGATATCGGTTGCTACACATTGGGAGCATTGCCTCCGTTCCGTGCCATTGACAGTTGTGTGGACATGGGTGCATCAATTACTATGGCCAAAGGAGCTGCCGACGCCGGTGTGCATCCCGCTATTGCCGTGATTGGCGACTCTACATTTACCCACTCGGGCATGACCGGATTGCTTGATGCCGTAAACGATGGCTCACGCATCACAGTGGTTATTTCTGACAATCTCACTACGGCCATGACCGGAGGTCAAGATTCGGCCGGTACAAATAAGTTTGAAGCGATATGTCTGGGCTTGGGCGTTGACCCCGAGCATGTGAAAGTGGTGGTTCCGTTGCCCAAAAACATGGAAGAAATCACTCGCATCATTCGCGAAGAAATAGAGTATGACGGAGTGTCGGTGATAATACCCCGTCGCGAGTGTTTGCAAACATTGAATCGCAAATTAC
This sequence comes from Muribaculaceae bacterium, assembly GCA_017390185.1. GTDB lineage: Bacteria > Bacteroidota > Bacteroidia > Bacteroidales > Muribaculaceae > RGIG4079. The sequence continues at coordinate 16,717 of JAFPCM010000024.1, read as the reverse complement.
GCCAAAAACGAGCACAACAATGAAAAAAGACATTATATTAGCCGGAGTGGGCGGTCAAGGAATTCTCACTATTGCCACAATCATAGGCGATGCTGCCGCAGTGGCCGGATTGAGCCTCAAACAAGCCGAAGTTCACGGAATGAGTCAGCGTGGCGGCGATGTGCAGTCAAATTTGCGCTTGTCGACCGACGAAATCTATTCTGACCTCATCAAGCAAGGCACAGCCGACCTCATCATCTCGATGGAACCGATGGAGGCATTGCGATATGTCGAGTATCTTAACGATGAAGCATGGGTGGTGACATCGTCACAGCCGTTTAAAAACATTCCCAACTATCCCGAAGAACAGCAGTTGACCGATGAGTTGGCCGCATTGCCCCATGTGGCCTCGTTGCCCATTGAGGATATTGCCCGCCAAAACTCGATGCCCAAGAGCGCAAATGTGATTTTGCTCGGCATGGCGGCGCGTTATATCGAAATTCTCACTCCCGAGCAGTTGCGCCAGAGCATTGCACGCGTATTTGCCTCTAAGGGAGAGTCGGTGGTGCAACTCAATCAGCAGGCGTTTGACTTGGGCTTGAACGCTGTTAAATAAAAAGTAGCCGCAATGAAAATTTTTAGCGAAGAATTGGTCGAAAAGGCTGTGCGTGAATTGCACATTGCCGATTTGAGTAAAGCCACCATTGGCGAGGTGCTGTTGGTGGCACAATATCTTGAAAACGCAACGGGAATACCTTTTATTCGTATGGATCAAGGGTCGCCCGGATTGCCCGTAAATCAGCTTGGTGTTGAGGCCGAGAAAGCCGCATTGGACCGTGGTGTCGGCTCGCAATATCCGGCGGCCGCCGGTGTGCCCGAGCTCAAAGAGGCCGCATCGCGATTTGTCAAAGCGTTTCTTGATATTGACATCTCGGCGCGGTCGTGTGTACCGACAACAGGTAGTGTTGCCGGCTCGTTTGGCTCGTTTATAGCCTGCACACAGCGCATTCCCGGGAAAAACAAAGTGCTGTTTATCGACCCCGGTTTCCCTATCCAGAAATCGCAGTTGCGCGTTATCGGCGCCGATTGGGTGGAATTTGACATTTATGAATATCGTGGTCAGGCACTGGAAGCCAAGCTTGAAAGCATGCTTGCTGCCGGAGATATAGCCGCCATAGTATATTCCAACCCCAATAATCCGGCATGGATTTGCCTTGAAGATGAGGAATTGAAGATTATAGGCACGCTTGCCACCAAGTATGATGTAATCGTGTTGGAAGACCTTGCCTATTTCTGTATGGATTTCCGCACCGATATGGGACACCCGTTTGAGCCCCCTTATGCTCCCACTGTAGCCCGTTACACCGATAACTATATATTGATGTTATCGGCATCAAAAATATACAGTTATGCCGGACAGCGCATAGCATTGACATGTATCAGCGACAAGCTCTTTGAACGACAATATCCTGCTCTTGCCGAGCGCTATAAAGATGCGGGAGTGTTTGGCCAAACACTCATTGCTTCAATTCTTTATATGATTACATCGGGGTGCACGGCTTCGACACAGTATGCCTATGCCGAGATGTTGCGCCTGTCAACCGAGGGCAAGATTAACTTTGTTGCCGACACTCGTGAGTATGCTGTCAGGGCCGAAAAAATGAAGAAGATTTTTACCGACAACGGCTTTCACATTATCTATGATTATGATGTGACACAAAAAGTTGGTGACGGATTTTTCTTTACTATCGGCTATGGCGACATGACCGGTGGACAGTTGCTCAAAGAGTTGCTTTATTATGGTGTCAGCAGCATCTCGCTCTCGACTACCGGCAGCGAGCAACAGGGTGTCAGAGCCTGCACATCGCGCATGCGTGATGACTTGTATGAGGTTATGGAGCAACGCATGAAGGCGTTTAACCAAGACCATCAATTGGCTCAATAATAGTTAACCAAGGTATTAATACACAATATAAACACAATGATTTGGAATCCTAACAAAGAGTGCATGAGTCGCGACGAGATGCATGCGTTGCAAAGTCGCCGATTGCAGAAACTGGTAAATTATGTTTACCACAATGTGCCGTTCTACCGCAACAAAATGCAGGAAATGGACCTCTCTCCCGAGGACATCAAGAGCATCGATGATATAGTGAAATTACCCTTTACCACCAAGCAAGACTTGCGCGACAATTACCCATATGGTTTGCAAGCAGCTCCACCATCAGAAATTGTGCGTGTTCATGCTTCGTCGGGAACAACCGGCAACCCCACCATCGTCGGTTATACTCGCAAGGACTTGGCTGTGTGGTCAGAGGTGATGGCTCGATGCTTGACCGCCTATGGCATCACTCGCAACGACACATTCTCGGTTAGTTATGGCTATGGATTGTTTACAGGTGGATTGGGCGCACACTATGGCGTTGAAAACCTTGGCGCGACAGTTATCCCCACATCAACCGGTAACACCGAGAAACACATTCGCCTGATTCGCGATTTGAAAATCACGGGTATCGCATGCACGCCATCTTATGCTCTTTATTTGGCCGAAACGCTCGACAAAATGGGCTTGACCAAAGATGATATAAGCCTGAGAATAGGTGCATTCGGTGCAGAGCCTTGGACCGAAAACATGCGCAAAGAAATTGAAGAACGATTGGGCTTAAAAGGTTATAACCTCTATGGCTTGAGCGAAATCATGGGACCCGGTGTTTCACACGAGTGTGAATGCCAAAACGGTTCGCACATTTGCGAAGACCACTTCTATCCCGAAATCATTAACCCCGAAACCTTGGAGCAGTTGCCCTATGGAACACAAGGCGAACTTGTGTTCACCACACTCACCAAAGAAGGCATGCCGGTGTTGCGCTATCGCACCAAAGACCTTTGCACGCTCATGGACGGAGTGTGTGACTGTGGTCGCACCGAGGTGCGCATGGGACGCATCATGGGCCGCAGCGACGACATGCTCATCATTCGCGGTATCAATGTATTCCCGTCGCAAGTTGAAAGCGTTATCCTCGAGTGCAATGAGTTTGAACCTCAATACATGCTCATTGTTGACCGTGTCAACAACCTTGATACACTGCAAGTGCAGGTTGAGTTGCGCAAAGACTTTTTCAGCGCCGATGTTGGTGGCATGCTCGCATTGAAAAAACGCCTCGCCGACAAGCTCAAAAGCGTGCTTTCGATCAGTGCCGATGTGCGACTCATGGAGCCGGGCAGCATAGAACGTAGCCAAGGCAAGAGCAAACGAGTGATAGATAATCGCAAACTTTAATCATTAAAACAATCAGAACCATGACAATCAAACAGTTATCGATATTTCTTGAAAATAAGACCGGTCGCATCAACGAGTTGACCAAAATATTGGGCAAGCATGGCATCAATATGCAAGCGTTTAGCATGGCCGAAACATCTGACTTTGGCATTTTGCGATTGATAGTTGATGACGTTGAGCGTGCCGTTGAGGTGTTGCGCAACGAGAGTTTTGCGGTGATGCTCACCGATGTTGTTCACATCTGTTGCCCCAATGTAGCCGGGTCGCTCTCTGAAATTTTAGAGCATTTGGCTCAAAACGACATCTTCATCGAGTATATGTATGCATTTGCCGATGGCGATAAAGCCAATGTCATCATCATGCCCAACGATATCGAAAAATGCATGGCCGAACTCAAAAAATGCACATGCGATATTAATACGCTCTAAACTCACCATCACATAAACCCAATAGCGGCTCACATCGGGCCGCTATTGTTGTATAAAATCGTGAATTGGTGGGTTAAAAGGAGCTTGTTTTCGGGGAAATGTCTATATTTGTATATTTTATTTTGATTAATAGTGTTTTAGTGAGATTTTTGTAAACTCAATAACTTTGTCTGTACCTTAAATCACGATATGCCCGAAACGCGGTTTGACATATTATCGCAATTTGACCCCATCACTCTCGAAGAGATGAAGGAGGTTAAGCTCATGAACCGCATCGACGAGAAATATCTGCTCACGCTCGAACAGTTGCAACGGCTGTTTGAATTTGCCCTCAAGGACTATCGTGCACAGGAAATAAACGGCACTCGCATTGCATCATACCACACCCGCTATTACGACACCCCCCGACGGGAGATGTATCTCATTCACCTCACGGGCAAGAAAGTGAGGGAAAAAATCAGGGTGCGCACCTACATAGGCTCTGACCTCACGTTTTTGGAGGTGAAAAACAAGAACAACAAAGGGAGAACAAAGAAAAAGCGTATCGAAATCGCCGATCCCGACAATCTTGACCTGCCGTTTGTTCACGAATTTCTGGGCAAGCATGCATGGTATGCCCTTGGCGATATAGAGCTGTCGCTCGAGAACAGGTTTAGCCGTGTCACGCTTGTCAATCGTGCCCGCACCGAGCGACTGACCATCGACCTGGGAGTGTGGTTTCACAACTACAAGACCGATAACACCTATCAGCTCACCAAGGTGGCTATCGTGGAACTGAAACGCGACGGTCGTGTGTATTCGCCCATCAGGCAGATTTTGCGTGATATGCGCATCAAGCCCCAAGGCTTTAGCAAATATTGCATGGGCTGTGTGTTTACCGACCCGCTCATCAAGCACAATCGTTTCAAGGAACGAAAACTCAAAGTGTTGAAACTCAACAGATAAAATCTCAAAAACTATAACATAAAAAACAAATTATGGAAGAATTGATAGAATCAGATGTAATAGACGCAATGTTTGTCAGCGGCGGATATATCGAATTGCTGGTGCGATTTGCATTCAACATGATAGTCGTGCTCAGTGTAATTCACTTTTTCTATTACCCCAAGAGCAAGCGCGTAGACTACTACTTCACATTTACGCTCATCAGTGTCAGCATCTTCTTGATGATATTCTTGTTGGGTGGTGTCAAACTCAAGGTGGGATTTGCTCTCGGTCTGTTTGCCATCTTCGGCATCATCAGGTATCGAACCGAGTCGATGCCGGTGCGCGAAATGACCTATCTGTTTGTGATTATCGCCATTTCGGTTATCAACGCGTTGGCAGTTGAGGTGGGCTTGCTCGAACTTGCCTGCACCAATCTGCTGTTTGTCATAAGCGTGATGCTTTGCGAGCGATTGCACCACGGCAAGCACGTGTCGACCAAGCTTGTGCTTTATGATCGTGTCGAACTCATTTCGCCCGAACATCGCGCCGAGTTGATAGAGGACCTTAAAAAACGCACCGGCATGGATGTCGTTCGCGTTGAGGTGGGCCACATCGACTTTTTGCGCGACACAGCAATGTTGCGCGTGCACTATGTGTCAAACGACAATCAGCACAACTCGGTTGACAAGTTGCTCAAATTTCCCAAAGAAGAATCATTGTAAAACCAAGTATCACATTTGGTATGAAAAAATATGCGTTAATATTGGTCGCGGCTTTTATGGCTATGGCTCAAAGCGTGTCGGCACAGGTTGACCACGACGATTTTGGCGTTTGGACCACAGTCGAGGTCAAGAAAGATTTTGGCAAAAAGTTTGACATCTCAGCCGAAGCCGAGTTGCGCACCCAAGACTATTCACAGGCTGTTGAGCGTTGGACCATCGGTCTCGGCGCAAGCTACAAGTTGGTGTCGTGGCTAAAAGCCGACATCGGTTATAAGTTTATCGATAAACAGCAGTTGCAAGAGGTAACTCGCAAGGGCAATGTTGTTGACAACTATTGGTCGCCGCGTCATCGTGTGTATGCCTCGTTGACCGGTAAAGTCAAATTTGGACGTTTTGAATTCTCGCTTCGCGAACGCTATCAGCTGACCTGCCGTGGTGAGCAATATGTGACCAAATGGAATGCCGAAGGCGTGGAAATTGATCCTGAAAGAGTCAAAGCCAAAAATGAGAGCGTGTTGCGCTCGCGATTGGGTGTTGATTGGAATATTCGCAAATCTCCGTTCACACCGTTTGCTTCTTGTGAAATGCACAATGTGATTTCTGACAATTGGGAAATAGAAAAATTGCGTTGGATTATCGGCACGAAGTACAAGTTTAACAAAAAACATTCAATCGAGGTGGGTTATGTGTTTCAAGATGTCAACTATGACTACAACCAGCACATTCTCTCGCTCGGCTATTGCTATAAATTCTAACCCGAAACAAGTATGAAAAAGTTTTTAAGCGCTACAATATGCCTTGCGATGTTGTCGATGTCAACATCGTGTCTGCTCAATCCGCCTGCCGATGACGACGATGATTTTGTTGTGCCCGGCGGCGACACCGAGGTCGATTTGACAAAGTTTGTAGGCTCACAACTCGACTTTGAAATCACTTGGAACGACTTTGACGAAACCGCCATTGACGAAACCGAGGAGGTGGTAACCGACCAGTCAAGCGAAGAGTATGCCGACTTTGTTGAAAACCAATCGTTTACTAGCGTTGTGGAAATTAACTTTGACGGCAATCAGGCAACTGTCAGCAATCAAGTGCCCAATGTTACCGTAACCACCGACGGCGCACATGTGGTGGCCGATTCAGAAGCGGCAGGAGTGGAATATGTGTTGAGCGGCAATGCAACTGACGGCTCGTTTAAGTTGTACTCGTCGGCGGCATCAAAAATCACGCTTAACGGCGCAAATATTACCAGCGGCAAGAGTGCGGCAATCAATGTGCAGTCATCAAAGCCTGTTTATCTCGTGGCTGCTGCCGAAACTGTCAATGTGCTTGCCGATGCGGCTACATACACCACAACCAACGGCACTGAAGACCAAAAAGGTTGTGTGTTTAGCGAAGGTCCGTTGATTGTGAGCGGCAGTGGAGCTCTCTCGGTCAATGCGCTATATAATCATGCAATATGCAGCGACAAATATGTGAGATTACGTGCGGGCAGCAATGTGACAGTCAACAAAGCTCCGTCAGATGCGCTTCACGCAAACGACAAAATCATAATCGCAGGCGGACGGTTTTCGGCAACTGTCGAGGGCGACGCTATTGACTGCGAAGCCGGTGGAGTAGAGGTGCGTGGCGGCCGCACAAGAGTGGCTGTAACGGCTGCTGCATCAAAGGCTGTGAAATCGGCAGGAAATGTCACTATCAACAACGCACAAGTGCTGTTGATGACACAAGGCGGTGCTTATTTCAACTCGGCTGACCAAGACATCAAGTCGGCGGCAGGAATTCGCTGTCCGGGCTCGGTTGTTGTCAGCGGGTCGGAATTGTCGGTGTTGAGTAGTGGTCTTGCCGGCAAAGGCATCAACTGCGACGGCGCATTTACCGTGACCGACAGCCAAGTTAAAGTGAAAGCAACAGGAGCAACATTCACCTACAATAGCAAATCATCATCGGCCAAGGCCATTACTGCCGAGGGAAATGTAACCATTAACTCGGGCAAGGTGTGGGCAATGGCTCTCGGTGGCGACGGCTGTGAAGGTGTTGAAAGCAAAATGAGTATGACCATCAACGACGGCGAGGTAATGGTGTCGGCATCAGACAACGGTCTTAACGCATCGTCGGGCATTGTGATTAATGGCGGCGCTGTTTATGGTTTCAGTGCCGAAAACGATGCTCTTGACTCAAACACAACATTCACCCTCAACGGCGGCACGGTGGTGCTTTCGGGTTCGGCCAATGCCGAGAGCGGCGTTGACTGCGACAACGACTTTGTTGTTAATGGCGGCACATTGATTGCTGTCGGAGCCGATACAAGCGTACCCGCTGCACAGTGCACGCAGCCAGTACTCGTTTACAAAGGCTCGATGACTGCTGGCAAATTGTTGACTATTGCCGATAACGCAGGTGTGCAAGTGGCTTCGTATGTCGTTCCACGCGATTATGCGCCTTTGACCGTGGTGTTTACAAGCCCCGCGTTACAAGCCAACGGCTCTTATTTCATCTATGCCGACGGAACATATCGCAATGGACAGACATTTGCCGGATTCACAACCGGCGCCGAGTACACACCCGGCACGCTCGTTGCGCAATATACACAGTCGCAAACAGTGATGCAAGTGGGCAACTAACACAGCCCCTCATCTGCAAAATAACAGCGCCTCGCCACCATATCGGTGTATCGAGGCGTTTTTGTTGCCATAAAATGAAAGTCGGGCGGGCGAAAATCGGGTGAAATGGCCTATGTTTCAAAAATATTTTGTAGTTTTACCGATTAAAAGCAAATAAACCGTTTTAGGAATGGAAGAAAATAAGACACTCTCGGTGGCATCGTTGTCACAAAAGGTTAAGGAAATAGTGAAAAATCCGCAGTTTTATGGGTTTTTCATCTCACTGGTTGCAATAGCCCTAATTTCGTTTTTTTATTTCTACCCCGATGTTGTTCAAGGCAATGAGTTGCGTCAGTATGACATGCAACAAGGAGCTGCCAACGGTCAGGAGGTAAAGGAATTTTATGAAGCGACAGGCGAACGAAGCATGTGGACCAACTCGCTGTTCTCGGGTATGCCCACTTTTCAGATTTCGCCCTATTATGAGTCTAACTCGCTGTTCCATTGGTTGAACAAGGTTTTGGGCGGCTGTTTGCCCTATCCAGCCAACTTGCTGTTTATGATGATGGCTGGATTTCTTGTGCTTATGTATGCGTTCAGGGTTAGGTGGTATTTTGCCCTTCTCGGCTCTATTGCGTGGGGCTTTTCGACCTATTTCATTATCCTGATCGGTGCGGGACACATTTGGAAATTTACAACGCTTGCATTTATTCCGCCCACAATTGGCGGTATTGTGCTGTGCTACCGCGGTCGTTACGTTGCCGGAGCGGCCATTGCGGCGCTGTTTGCCATGATGCAGATTTCGAGCAACCACATGCAAATGACCTACTACTTCTTGTTTGTGATCGTGGGCATTGCGTTGGCATTCTTGTTCATTGCGTTGAAGCAAAAGCAAATGAAGCAGTGGGCCTTCTCTACCGGTGCGCTTGTTGTGGCTGCTGTGCTTGCGGCAGGAGCCAATTTGCCCACACTCTACAACACCTATGAATATAGCAAAGAGACAATTCGTGGCCGACACAGCGACCTCACTACTGCCACCTCGGGCGACAAGGCCGCCGGCGGTCTCGACAAAGACTACATTTTGCAATATAGTTACACCCCGTCAGAAACATTTACTTTGCTCATTCCCAATGTAAAAGGTGGTGCGACTGTCAAACCCGAAGCGGGCAAGCACAAACCCTTGACTCTTTATGATCTTGACAAGGCACAAGAAATGATTAACAACGGCGAGATTATGAGCCAGGATGTGCCTAATCTGCAAGCATTCCCGCAATACTTTGGCGCTCCTGAGGGCACTAACGGCCCGGTATATGTGGGTGCTGTGATTGTGGCGTTGTTCTTGTTGGGCTGCATCATTTTGCGTGGTCCGCTACGTTGGATACTCATCGCTCTCACAATGATGTCAATCTTCCTCTCGTGGGGTAGATATATGGAGTGGTTCTCGATGTTGTTTATCGATTATGTGCCCATGTACAGCAAATTCCGCACGGTTGAGAGCATATTGGTTATCGCCGAGTTTACCATGCCGTTGATGGCTATACTTGCGTTGCACAAGGTGTTTACCACACCCGATGCGTGGAAACGCTATCGTGTGGCGATATTGGTGTCGTTTGGCGTAGCCATGTTCTTCTGCTTCTTGGGCTTGGTTGCCCCTGGCGTTTATGGTTCATATTTGGGCGAACGCGAACAGGAATATCTTGTTCAGGGCCTCGACCGACAGATGCCCACTCTCTTCCAAGCCGTTGAGTTGTTGCGCTATTCAATGGTCAAAGCCGATGCATTGAGCAGTTTGTTATATCTCATTGGCGGTCTTGCAGCGATGTATTTCCTCGCCAAGATGAACAAGAAGGTGCTGGGTGTTGCTGTTATCGGCTTGATGATTGTTGCCGATGTTGTTACTGTTAACAAGCGTTATCTCGACCACGACAGTTTCTGCACTCCCGAGTTGACAAAGGGCGAAGCGTTCCCCATGCGCAATGCCGACCGACAGATTCTTGCCGACACCGCGATGAACTATCGTGTGTATGACTTGCAAAACTTCTGGTCGCCCTCGCCTTCATATTACCACAAGATGGTGGGCGGCTATCATGCGGCCAAACTCACTCGCTATCAAGACCTTATTGAGCGCCACTTGGGTCGCCTCGACAGTGAGGACGATATCAATGTGCTCAATATGCTCAACACTAAGTATCTCATTTATGATGCCGACCGTGTCGAACTCAACCCCGCGGCCTTGGGCAATGCATGGTGGGTGAGCGAAATATCTTATGTCAACACTCCCAATGAGGAAATGGACGCATTGAAAACCTTGAAACCCATTTATCAAGCCGTTGCCGATGCCAAGTTTAAAGATGTGTTGGGCACTGACATTGCTCCCGTTGCCCTCACCGACACCATCTTTGAGACATCTTATGCTCCCAACCGTTTGACCTACCATTCTCATAGTGCAAACGGCGGTGTGGCAGTGTTCTCTGAAATTTATTTCCCATGGGGATGGAAAGCGACTATCGACGGACAGGAAGCACCAATCGGTCGTGTGAACTATGTGCTTCGCGCTATGCGCATTCCTGCCGGTGATCACACAATCGAAATGGTGTTTGATCCCGACTCAATTAAAAATACAGTTACAGCAGCACGCATATCTATTATAGCCATCTATTTGGCACTCATCGCAGCTGCCCTCATCGCAGTTGTGAGATATGGCAAAGATGACGACAATGTAAATGAGCCGTATTAAACGATACATAACAGCATTGCGCCGATACAACCGCAGCTGCGGATTTGGCATTCACTCTCCCTTTGCATTCTACTTTGTGCGTAGGGTGTTGCGGGAGAAATGCCCCTACTATGCCTATGAGGCACTGCATCAGTGCCGACGCACGGCAGCATCGATGGTGCGTAGCCGACAGTTGAAAAAGGGCATATTGTCATATAAAAGCGCCAAGATGCTGTTTCGCATCACCTGCTATTTCAAGCCGGCGACAATTTTGCAGATAGGCACATCTTATGGCGTGTCGGCCATGTCAATGTTGTGTGCCGACAGCCGCTCGACAATGGTGTTGTATCCGGGAGCGAATACCTGCTGCGACATCTTCGACCGCTTGACGGCCGAGTGTAGTCATCGTATCGAAAACACGCTCACCCTTGCCGATGCTTCACAGCGTTATGCCGAGCGATTGGGCGATGGTGCTGCTTTTATACTCATTAATTCGATAGACAGCGATGCCGATGCGCGAATAGCACTTGCCACTGCAACTGATGCGATAAAATCGGGAGGGGTGGTGATAATGCGCAACCTCAACAATAGTGAGGCAATGAAAAAAATGTGGCGTGACTGCTGCTCGGTTGCCACTCATGGCATGTCGTTTTCAAACTACCGCATGGGCGTGTTTGTAGGATACAAACATTTGCCCCGCCAAAATTACACTTTGTGGTTTTAACACCTTGACAAAACATCTGTTTCTATGAATATTGTAGTTTATTGTTCATCGCGCGACAGCATCGCGACACTATATAAAGAAACGGCAACAGGCCTCGGTCAATGGATAGGCGCAAACGGCGCCACCCTCGTTTATGGCGGCATAAATTGCGGGCTGATGAGAATTGTGGCCGATAGCACTCGCCTCAATGGAGGAAAGGCTGTAGGTGTTGTGCCGGTTGAGAAAAAAGCAAACGAATATCCGTTTAATGACGAGACCATTCTTGCAGTCGACCTCAACGACCGCAAAAGCAAGATGATAGAGTTGGGCGATGTGTTTGTGGTGTTGGCGGGCGGCTATGGCACTCTCGACGAGTTGTTTGCCACCTTTGCATTTCTGTCGTTCACTGGCGATGAGGCCAAGACCATCATCATTGTCAATGACAACAATCTCTTTGACGCCACATTGCAGCAGTTAACCGTTATGGCCGACAATCATCTGTTTGATTCCCGGTTGATGTCGCGAATACTTGTGGCACAGTCGGTTGGCCAATGTTGTGAAATGCTCGATAATCTAAAAGAAAAATATCAGTAACATGAAAAAAAGCATTATATACACTTGCACAGGCGATAGCGGCATGACTTCGCTTGTCGGAGGCAAACGAGTTGCCAAAAACGATATCCGCATCGAAGCCTATGGCTCGGTCGATGAACTTAACTCGCAGATTGGGCTGCTTGCCTCGCAACCCGATATCAGCGACACTCACCGTCAGTTGCTTGTTGTCACCCAAAACAAATTGTTTAACCTCGGTGCATATCTTGCAACAGAGATGATTAACGGCGAGCCGGCCGTGTTGCGCGGGCTTGATGTGGCTGATATCGAGGCCATTGAACGAGCTATCGACCAGATTGATGCCTCGTTGCCACCGCTCAACAATTTTGTGTTGCCTGGTGGTAGCCAGTCGGCGGCAGTGGCACATGTGTGTCGCACGGCGTGCCGTCAGAGCGAACGACGCATTCTTTCGCTTGCCCAAACAGCAGCCATCGACCCTGTCGCACTCAAATTCATAAACCGATTGAGCGATTTTATGTTTGTTTTTGCGCGATTATGTAATATTAAGAATGGTGCCGCCGAAATATTTTGGAATAAAGATTGTCAATATCAATAAATTGACTATTTTTGCGGAACTTTTCAGAAAACAATAATTAAAAACTCTATTCTAAATAATTTTCACTATGTACTGGACATTGGAATTAGCATCAAAACTTGAAGACGCACCCTGGCCCGCAACAAAAGAAGAGTTGATTGACTACGCTATGCGTTCGGGCGCACCTATGGAAGTGATTGAAAACCTCCAAGAAATGGAAGATGAGGGCGAAACATACGAAACTATCGAAGAAATCTGGCCCGACTATCCCTCAAAAGAAGACTTTTTCTTTAACGAAGAAGAATATTAATGGATTGATAAAGATTAAAAATCTAAATATCAATAATTTACAATGACCGACGGGGTAGTCCAGTCGGTCATTTTTATGTCAAAACTGCCCGAAAATAGCCCAAAAATGAGGCGAAACTGCCCAAATACTGCCCTGAAACTATTACCAAATCTTCCTAAAAAAAGAATAGTAAGTGAAGGACAAGAGACTGCCCGAACACTGCCCAGAGAAAGGAAAAGGACAAAACCGAAGTTCTGTCCTTAATTTAATTCTTTCTTCAACAGTTCGTATATGTATGAAGGACTTTGAGTATAAAGTCCCCCCTCGATATCTTGCAATTGCTGATATATCTTCGACTCATAGACAATCTTCAAGGCTGCGGTAATGTCTATATTATTATCTAACACGAGATATTCAGTTAGTCTGTCAACGATATGATTGATTAAAAAATCTCGTATTTGTGCTGTCATAGGCGTTTTAGATATTTAAGAGATTTATCTGTTCCAAAGAAGTATTGGCTATTAAGTTTCTTATAGTCCAATTTATCGCTCAACTCCTCAATTGTTAGAGTTCCCTCTTCGTATCGACCTAATAGATATGCTACGCCATCGTTGGCTATCGGACCAATGACAATATCGAAGTCATGAGTAAATGCGTTGTCTCGATTGCGATTTTTGAAAATAAACTCAGCCCACTTGGTTGATGGCCTGTCAAATTTCAATACTTTTATCTCAGAACCATTCAAAAGTGTTTCGTCAAATTCATATTCTTGAATAATTGGATAACCCCCGAAAAGACGAGATTTCTTGGCTGCGAGCTCTTCTGCTTGCGAGCGAATATCGGTTAAATAGAACCCTTGACCAAAGTCTTTGTACTTGTTAGACTTTGTCAAGTCAATTTCATCGAAATCTACATTTGTGCCGTGATATAGTTTCATCGCAGTGTTCCTCCGTTATTCTGACAACAAACAATAAGGTCATCAACAGCATCTTCGATAGATTGCAAGTGTTCTATCTCGTAGAATTCCACGAGGAATTGAATACCCTTAAAATTATAGAGGTATTCAAAGGCGCTTTGCCCTGAAAGGCTAAAGCGTTTAGCAAACGCTCTAATGCAAGCATTGATGTATGGAATCTTATATTTGTTACCCATAGTATTTCAAATAGTAACTTTTATGCCACCATTTTCTGCAAATATAATGATTTTTTCTAATGTAGCATAATTTGATGGTTGGTTAATAATCTCTTTTCTATTCTAACTCTATAACACTTTACCAGCAACCATTTCTTTAACGAAGAGGAATATTAATGGGTTGAGAAAGGTTAAAAACCTAAATATTAACAATTTACGATGACTGATTGGGCAGTCCAGTCGGTCATTTTTATGTCAAGATCGCCCAGACCGCTTTTGTGGGGAATAATGAGTCTGAGATTTTGGGCGAGGCTTTGCCATGGTATCTTCCGTTGGTTGCTCATAGGTGATAATTCAAAAATAAGTGTTACCTTTGCCAAATAAAAAACTCGTAACTATGAGAAGATTAATAATAGCAATTTTGCTGTTGGCGGCGGTGTTGAGGCCGGCGTTGATGTGTGGGCAAGAGGTTGACAGCGTTAAGATTGAAGATAGGTCAACACAATTTAGACCCACCCAGCTCATTTTGCCCGCTTCGTTGATCGCTGTCGGAGCGTTGGGCTTTTGCGGCGGTGTGTTTGACGATGCTCGACAATGGGTGCGCGATGAGGTGCAATGCATGAGTGGCGGCCAAAAATATACGTTTGACGACTATGTTCAATACTTGCCTGTTGCGTCATATATGGGTTTGGGCTTGATAAATGGTGTTGAGCATCGACACTCGTTGTTGGACCGAACATTGGTGACTGCGACGTCATGGGCCACTTTGGCGATATTGGTGCGCGGCTCAAAATATTTTATTAGCTCTCCAAGACCAGGCGAACGCGGAGACGACTCGTTTCCGTCGGGGCACACCTCTACTGCATTTATGGGTGCCGAATTGGTGAGAATGGAATATGGAACAGGTTATGCTATCGGAGCCTATGCTGTGGCATGTGGCGTGGGATTTATGCGCATGTGGAACGACCGTCATTGGGTGACCGATGTGATTGCCGGAGCCGGTGTGGGCATATTGAGTGCGCGAGTGGGCTATTGGATGTTGCCCGTGTGGCGCAAAGTGTTCAAGATGGAAGATTCCAACAAAGCCATCAGCATTGTTCCCTATTACAACTCGCAAGCCTTTGGCGCAAGCATGGCAATGGTGTTTTAGAGACATCATGACCCAAGACAGATAACCAAATCTTGCAAAATATAAAACTAACGCCTCGCACGGTTGTGCGGGGCGTTAGTTGTGTTGTGTGGTAGCCAATTGGCTATGATGTTTGTCAATAGTTGAGGCTCGGCTATGATAGTTTGAGGCCGAGGTCGTCGCAGAATGTTTTGAAATAGGGTGTTGTCTCGATGATGTGGTTGAGAACTTCGCGCTCGTTCCAAGTGTGGGGAGCAGCTTCGCCTTCGTTGATAGCAATGGTTATTTTGATATAGTCATTGCCCAATGATCGGTGAATGTGATCCATTATGTCGGGCATGGCTTGTTCCATAAGGGTTTGTTGTCCCGGGTTTTCAACCTTTACGAGATAAAGATGCTCGCCGATGCGTTGAGGACGCGCCATTCGCATGGTGTTGATGAGAATGTGTGATGTGGGATGGCTTTGTATGTAAGTTTCCCATGTCATATCAAGCGCACTGTCGCTATATGAGTTGTTGCGCAACTCTATGCGGGTGGCTGTTGCCGACGGGGTGTTGGTGGTGTCGGCAGCGGCTTTGTTGCGGATAGATATTGTTGCGGTGGGACTCGCGGGACGGCGCACAGTTGTGGGCTGTGCGACGGGGCGCGGAGCCGGGATTGCCGCTTGGGGAGCGGGGACCGGAATTGTCGTGCGCGGTGCAGGTGCTGGCGCGCCCGTTGGTGTTGGTGCAGGTGTGTGGACTGGAGCAGGTGTCGGTGCCACAGGGGCAACTGCGGGTGCTTGGTATGCGGGTGTGGCGGTTGAAGACTGAGCCACCGGCTCAATCTTCTTCAACTGCCCCTCTCCGTCGCCACTATTGGGGGAGGGGCTGAGTAGTTGGCACAGTTTGATGAGTGTCAACTCTATGAGGAATTGTTTGTTTGATGCTAAGCGATAGTTGAAGTCGGCATCGTTGCACAAGTCCATTGCTTTGTAGATAAACTGAGGTGTGCAACGGCTTGCGATTGCTGCCATAGCGTTCTTAGCCTCATCGCTTGCCTCGAGCAGGCAGATAGTGGAGGGGTTGCCGGCAACCATCAGGTCGCGGAAGTATGAGCCGAGTCCGGTGATGAAGAAGTGAGAGTCGAAGCCCTTGTCGCGAATCTCCTTATATATTAATAGTGCGTCGGGCACATTTTGCGAAAGGAATGCTTCGAGCAATCGGTTGTAGTATGCGCTGTCGAGCACATTGAGATTGTCGATTGTCGATGCGTATGTGATGTTGCCCATTGACGATGCCGCCACTTGGTCAAATATCGATAGGGCATCGCGCATTGCACCGTCGGCTTTTTGTGCAATAACATTGAGTGCCGATTGCTCAACGGTGATGCCTTCTTGTTCTGCCACATAACTCAAATGGTCGATCATGTCTTGAATTGTTATGCGGTTGAAGTCGTAAATCTGGCAACGCGACAAGATGGTGGGAATGATCTTGTGTTTCTCGGTTGTTGCGAGCACAAATACTACATAGCTCGGTGGCTCTTCGAGGGTTTTGAGAAATGCGTTGAACGCGGCAGTTGACAACATATGAACCTCATCGACGATAAACACTCGGTATCGGCCCGATGTGGGCGGAACGAGCACTTGGTCGACAAGAGAACGAATGTCGTCGACACTATTGTTTGA